>NZ_JBIUBX010000036.1:0-100571 GCF_044548445.1 Streptomyces sp. NPDC052016 | reverse complement strand
CGCCGCCATCTGGCACAACGACCAGACCGGACAACCGACCCCCCGCTCACTGACCGCCTACGATCACTGACCCCTTGGAATAGATCATCTAGGGGCTGTCCGCGAAGTCTCGCCTGGCCCGCGACGCCTGGCACGCACTCTCGCCGCACCGGGCGAACACCCGAGGACGACCGGTACGCGGGCGCCCGCCCGGCACGTCGAGAGCACGCACCAGACGCCGCATGCCCCGCCCTCCGGGCGGACGACGCGACTTCGCGGACACGCCCCAGTGCCTGTCGTCCCGGCAGGAGTCCGCGGCTCGGGACGGGCGTCACGGAGCGTACCCGCGCGCGCTCGGGGCGAATCTGCGCAAGAGTGACACACAGACTGCACACAGCCCTTCCGAAGCCTTGTTAGCGTCACTGGCCGCTCGATCCTGCGTGCGAACGCGACCAGGCCGGGGCCCCACACGGGCCGACGGTGCAGTCAAAACAGGAAGACCGCAGATGGACTACTGCTCTTCGTGTCGCCGGCATCTCAACGGTGCCCTGGTGTGTCCCGGATGCGGCGCCTACGCCCCGGACATCGCCCCTCCCGTCGCCGTCACCCGCGCCCCGCGCGTGAGCGCGACCGCCGTGGTGACGACCGCGGCCTGGGTGGGCCCGGCGTCCGACGGGTGGCACGAGGACCACCGTCATGACGAGCACGGGTTCGACGGCCCCGTGGTCCCGGCGGGCGGGGACGAGAGGGAACTCCCCGACGCGTCCGGTGACCTGGAGGCGGTACCGGCCGCACCGCAGGGCCGGGCGGCACGGCGCCGCCAGCTCGCCCGCTGGAAGAAGAACAAGCGCAAGGCCGCCGTCGCGACCGCCGTCGCGCTCGTCGGTGGCGGCCTCACGGTCGCCGCGTTCGACCGGCAGCCCGCCGACCGGACCCAGGCGACCTCGGCGCCGGACCACCGGAGCATGGGCGTCGCGGAGGAACGGGCCGCCGACGTGACCGACCCGGCCTCCACGACACCGCGCGACACCGGCGCGGCCGGGCCCACGGCGCCCTCCTCGCAGGAGAAGGCGACCGCCGACGCTCCCGGCCGGCAGTCCGTCGCCGCCGCTTCGCCCACCACGCCGCGCACCGCGTCACCGGCCGTCCACCCGGACGCCGCGGCCGCGCCCCGGCCGGTGACGGCGCCGGTCCCGCAGCAGCAGGCCGTCGCTCCGGCCTCCGGCGCCACGGCCCCGGGCGGCAGCGACGGGACGAACACCGACGGCAGCGGTACGGCGGCGGAGCCGCCGGCCGCGTCCGCGCCCACGGGCACCGACGGCTCGGGGTCCGGCACCTCGCAGACGAGTCCGGACCCGGCGGCGACGTCGCCGTCGCAACTCTGCCTGCTCGTGCTGTGTCTCGGCTGACCGGCCCGCCCGGCCTCGCCTGAGACGGAACACCGCGGCGTCCCGCGTACGCCGCGCACGGCTGCCCCGGACGTCGAGAAGGCGGAGAGAGTCCCATGTCGCGCTCGTACGAGGTGACGCTGCGTCGCACCGGCCGCTGGTGGGCCGCCGACGTACCGGTGCTCGGCCTGCACACCCAGGGCCGCACGCTCGACGAGGCGGAGGCCCTGGCGCGTGACCTCGTCGCCCGGGCCACCGGCGCCCCGCCGGACGCGATCGTCCTCGACCTGGTCGCACCCGAACTCGCCTCCCTGCTGGGCTCCGTGGCGGAGGCGCGGCGACGCCGGGCGGAGGCGGCAGCCGCAGAACAGCGAGCGGTCGCCGACGCCGTCCGTACGCTCGTCGACGACCTGCGCGTGAGCCAGGGCGACGCCGGCCGCCTCCTCGGCCTGTCCCCGGAGCAGGTGTCCCGCCTCGCCCCGCCGCGCGGTGCGGCGGCCGCCCGGACGGCGCCCCTCGCGCCACCGCCCGCGCCCCCGACGCGCCGCCCGGACGGCGGGCCCGGCTGGGGCGCCACCCCGCCCACCGGGCCTCGGCGGCAGACGACCCGTCAGGCACCGGCCGCGCCGCGCCCGGACGGGTCTCCCTGATCTCCGGCCGTCCGCCGCACACCGGCGCCAGGAGCCCCCCGCCCCACACCCGCGTCAGAAGCCGCCCGCCCCGCACCCGCGCCAGGAGCCGCCCGCCGCACACCTCCGCCACGCGTATGACGGGGGTCACTTCTTCTCGCCGGTGACATCCGGCGTCCCCGCCGGTCATGACCAGCGACACCTACCGACGCGCCACAGGACGACGCGTCACAGGACAGAGGGGACACCGCTGACATGACCGCCGCCGTGAAGGGCCCCGCGAGCTACTTCCCCTCCATCGAGAAGAAGTACGGCCGCCCGATAGCGGAGTGGAAGGACCTCATCCGCTCCTCGCCGCTGACCAGGCACATGGAGCTCGTGAACTGGCTGAAGTCCGAGCACGGCCTGGGGCACGGCCACGCGAACGCCCTCGTCGCCCACACGCTCGCGGAGTCCGGCACCCCGCGCTAACCTCCGCCCAGACGACCGTTTCGCCCCTATAAGGGAGTTTTCATGGCTTCGCGTCTCAACCCGTACCTCACCTTCGACGGCGACGCCCGTGAGGCGATGGAGTTCTACCGGGAGGTCTTCGGCGGCGACCTCCGGCTGAACACCTACGGCGAGTTCGGCCAGTCGGACACCCCGATGGCCGACAAGGTCATGCACGCCACGCTGGAGACCCCGAGCGGCTTCGCCCTGATGGGCGCCGACAACCCGCCGGACGTGGAGCGCGGCGCCGGCGAGAACTTCTCCGTGAGCCTCAGCGGCGACGACGCGGACGAGCTGCGGGGCTACTGGGAGAAGCTGTCCGCCGGCGGCTCGGTGTCCGTGCCGCTGGAGAAGCAGATGTGGGGCGACGTGTTCGGCATGTGCACGGACCGGTTCGGTGTCCCGTGGATGGTGAACATCAACGAGCCGCAGGACTGACGCGAGGCCCCCGGCTCAGGGAGCGGGCGGAGCGGCCTGGACGAGGCCCGTCTGGTCGGCGATGACGACGAGCTGGGCCCGGTCGCGGACGCCCAGTTCGGTCATGGCCCGGTGGATGTGGGTCCGTACGGTCAGCGGGCTGAGGACGAGCACCTCGGCGATCTCGGCGTTGGACCGCCCCTCCGCCGCCAGGGCCATCACCTCCCGCTCCCGGCCGGTCAGTTCGGCCAGGCGCTCCGGGGGCGCCAGGTGGGCGCCGGGGGGCGGGGGACGCGCCCCCCACGCCGCCGGCCCCGCACCCGAGTCGGGTGCGGGGCCGGCTCATGCAGGTGGCCGCTCGGGGCCGGGTGTCAGGACCGGTTCGCGGCCGCGTGCCGGCGCCGCCACCACACCAGGGCCGCGCCGCCCGCGAGCAGGGCCGCGGCGATGCCCGAGACGGTGAGGGCCTGGGATCCGGTGCCGGCCAGGCTTCCGTCGCCGCCCTGCGGTGCGGGGGTGTTGTTCCCGCCCGGGGTCGTCGAGGGCTGGGGCGCCGGGGTCGACGGGTCCGGGCTCTGCGGCGGGCCGGTCGGCTTGCCGGTCCCGGTGCCGGACGGGGACGGGGTGGGCTTGCCTCCGCCGCCGTTGTCACCGCCGGGCGCGGTGTGGGTGCCGTTGCCGCCGAGGTAGGCGGTCTCGGTGTTGCGGTAGGCGGTCTCCGTCTTCACGGACGTCCTGGTCGTGGTGTCCAGACGGGGCTTCTCCGCGGTGAAGGTGGCCCGGGGGATGTTGTTCTTCGGGGCTTTGGAGAAGTCGACGCCACCCATCGAGTAGATGTAGACCTGCCCGTTCGCGGGGACCTCGAACTCGACCTCGCCCTCCTTGAAGGACTTCACCATCTGCTGCCAGACGGTCATCTTGTCCCAGTTCTGGTGGGGAGCGCGCAGCGGCCACCGCTCGAGGTCGTTGCTGTTGATGATCGGGCGGAAGTCGGTGGCCTTCCGGGCGTCCTGGGCACGCACCCACTCCGCGGCGACGCGGGAGCGGTACACGGTCCGCAGGTCCTTGTACTTGGCGTCGGTGTTGATCTGCTTCTCGACCACCGGGACGATGTACCGGTTGATCAGCTCCTGGTTGTGCTTGATCTGCTCGTCGGTGAGCCGGGTGCAGGGGTTGTCGCCGCCGCCGGGCTGGGTGGTGTACTTCTCGGCGGTGGACTCCACCCGCAGCGGGGCGTCCAGGATGTAGATGCCGCCGTCCTGCTCACGCACCTTCGCCGGCTTCGGAGTGATCCAGTTGCGGGTGGTGTGGATGCACGGCATGCCGTCGATCTTCGCCGCGTTGTCCCAGAGCTGCTTGCCCTCGGGCGTCTTGTAGTCGTACGCGCGGGAGAAGTCCCGCTTCATCTCCATGTCCGCTTCGAGGAGGATGCGGCCGGCGTCGGTGTGGGCGAACCCGTCGTCCATGATCTGCTCGGGGTGGTCCGGGTTCAGGTTCACCCACATCCTGTCCGGGCTCAGCGCCAGCCAGGTGAAGAACGCGTCCGAGGCGAGCTGGACGGCCGTCTCCCCGCCGAAGCCCGGGTTGGCGTCCTCGTCGGGCACGTAGTCGGCCTTGAACGAGTAGTCGATGCCCTTGCCCTTGACCGGGTTGCCGACGTAGTTCAGCTCCAGGGTGGAGAAGTCGACTCCGCCGGGACGCCCGAACCCGCCGCGGGTGTTCTCGCCCTGGTACATGCCCTGGAGGCTCCTGGCCTCCTGCGGGGTGCGGCCCGAGCGGTAGGCGGCGTCGTCGAGCGGGCCGCCGGTGCCGACCCGGCTGGGGCTCGGGTTGAAGATGGGGTTGTAGCGCGTGTACTGGTTGGGCGTCCAGCGCGGTACGGCGTTGGAGCGCTGCTCCCGGACGGTCACCCCGTTGGAGCGGCCGGTCTCACGCTGGATGGCGGCGTTCAGCTCCCGGTACTGCTTCAGGGTGTTGTTGCTGGTCTTCTCGCCGGTGATCAGGCGCAGGCTGTGGTCCCGGAAGTCCGGGGAGCGCAGGACCCGCTTGTCCAGGGCGAACTGCTTGGCGATGTGCTTGCCGTTGGACTTGAACTCGCCGAGTTCCTTGGTCTTGGCGTTGTAGGCGTCGTAGATGCGGACGACCTGCTTGCCGTTCTTGTCGAGGACCGGCTTGCCGTTCCTGTCGGTGACCGGTACCTCGACCTGGCACAGCCAGTCGGGGCCGACCAGCATGAACTTCTTGACGAGGCGCGCCTCGAAGCTCTCGCCCTTGAGCCGGTTGAACTCGTTGCCGATGATCCGGACGTCCATGTAGCGGCGGAAGTCACGGATGGTGCCGCTGTTGTTGCGGGCGAGGTTCTGGCCGTAGCGGGCGTAGATCTCCAGAACCCGGTACTTGATGTTCCCGGTCTCCTTGAACTTCGCCTTCCACTTGGCGATGTCGGCGGGCGTCTTGCCGGCGAGCTTCTGCTGGGCGGCGGACGGTGCCTGCAGACCGTCGAAGGAGTGCGAGGGGTTGTCGACGAAGTAGTTGCCCCAGTCGGACTCGGGATTCACGCTGTACTGCTGGTTCTTGCCCGGTATGCCCGAGCCGGCCACAGGAGCGTTGTATTTGCGGCCGAGATACAGCTCGTCGCAGCGCTTGCCCTTCAGCGCGGGCGCCGCGTGGGCCTCGCCCTGAACGGCGGGCAGGCCTGTCAGCATCATGCCCGCACCGGCCAGGACGGCGAGCGCTGTGCCGGTGCGCCGTCCGAGATGTCGTCGTAAAGCTGTTCTCACGATGGATGTCCCTGATGTGGAGGGGCACTTGGGACATGTACCACGGCGGCGCGGGCCCCCCGTACGGTCCACCGCCGGCTACCAAACCTTAGAGGCTCCTGTGTCTGCGGAGGCAATGGTTACGCGTCATAAACGTGCGCCAACTTCACCTTTGTGAAGGACAGTTGGGTCCTTTACGGGCCATCGCAACCGCCGTGCCACCGGGACGCCCTGCTCCAGGTCCTGTCGTCACACTCCCGTCGTCCGCCCGGCGGACGGGAGTGTGACGACAGCGCCTAGGGTGAGGTCCATGAGCGAGCAGTCAGGTGCGCGGACCGACGACGGTCCGGACAGGTTCGGCCGGCAGCTGCGGGCGTGGCTGGAGGAGCGCGCGGACGCGTTCGGCGCGTGGGCCGAGGAGACGGGGCTGCCCGATCGCTGGGACTTCACGCCCGAGTCGCTGGACGCGCTGGAGGAGCTGGTGCGTTCCCGCTACCGGAGTGACACGGACATCGACGCCTCGCGCAGGGACCCCTTCCTCCAGGGGGCCGTCTGGTACATCGGGGAGACGGCGTGCCGGAGGAAGGGCCTGGTCTGGCACTACTGGCCGTTCGCCCCGCGCCGCAGCCCCCTGCCGGACCTGTTCGGCTCGGGCGCGCCCGGTTTCATCGACACCCCGAGCGTGGGCCGGGCCAAGGCGCGGGAGGGACAGGGGACCGATCCCCTGGGCCTGGTCCTGACGCTGTACTGGGACAAGGACGACATCGACCGGCCCCTGGACGCGCATCTGCGGGACATTCTGAAGTGATCGCCCGCGGCGTTACGGGCCGGACGGCCGTGGCGCAAAAGCCGCGACCGGCCGCCGGAGTCCGACGGCCGGTCACTGACGTGCTCTCCTGACGGCGGCGGGCCGACCCGGTCACAGGGCGCCCCCTCTCACAGGGCGCCCCCTCTCACAGGGCGCCCCCGCTCACACGGCGCCCCCGCTCCAGGGAAGTCCCCGCTACAGCGTGACCTGCTTGCCGCCCAAGGTCACCACCAGGCGCCCGTCCGAGGCGAACGACCAGCCCAGGGCGCCGCTGTAGGAGGAGCACCGGGACCCGTTCGAGCCGGACCAGAACTGGTTGGAGCTGTCGGAGTCGCCGATGATCCGGTCGTTCGTCCCGCTGCCGCTGCGGCAGGAGGTGTTGTTGCGGAACACCGAGGTACCGCCGTCGAAGGAGAAGTTGCGCTCGGTGTTGTCGATGCTCAGGTTGTTGGACACCGTCATGGTGCCGGGGTTGCTGTTCCACGTGAAACCGTGCTTGCCGTTGTCGTAGGCGATGCTGCGCCGGACCACGTGGTTGACGGCGATGTCCTCACCGCCGAGCTTGTAGCCGTTGCGGTCGCCGTTGCCGGCCTGGGAGCCGTCGCTCAGCGTGCCGTTGTCGTAGGCGAGGGAGTCCTCGATGGTCACCGGGCCGATGGCTCCCGTGTCCGACTTGGTGTAGAGGTCCCAGCCGTCGTCGATGTTGTTGTGGGCCACGGCGTAGCGGAAGACGTTCCCGGTGCCGGTGGTGAGCTTCGCGGCGAAGCCGTCGGCGTCCTCACCGTCGGAGTCGGCGTTGTCGTGCGACTCGGCGCTCAGGATCAGGTTGTCGGACGGCCACTGGCCGGCGGGGGTGCTGGAGGCGATCCGTCCGAGCTGGAGCCCCGTGTCGCGGTTGTAGCGGGTCACCGTGCGCTCGATGACGTTGTCGCTGCCGCCGACGTAGATGCCGTTGTCACCGGCGCGTTCGACCACGATCCCCTTGACGTGCCAGTACGACCCGAAGAGCTGGAGCCCGCGGTTCGACGAACTCTCGCTCTGGGCGGCGAAGTTCAGCACCGGGGTCTCGCCCGGGTAGGCGGCCAGGGTGGTGCGGGCGGCGGCGGTGCCGTTGCTGGTCTGCGGGATGGTGATGGTCGACGAGTAGGCGTACGTCCCGCCGCGCAGGTAGATCGTCCCGCCGGCGGCGACACGGCTGATCGCCGAGGGAAGGGTGGTCGGGGCGGACTGCGTCCCGGCCGCGCCGTCGGTGCCGTTCGGGGCCACGTACAGCGCGCCGCCCGCCGGGGGCGTGCCGCCGTCGGTGGTCACCGCCTCCACGTAGTCGATGTTGGCCAGCCCGGCGGAGGTGGTCGGGCTGAGCCGGACGGTGTTGCTGCCCGCGTTCAGGGTGACCGTCAGGGTCTTGGTGACCCAGGTGGACCAGGCGCCCGTGCCCTCGAAGGACGGGGTCTGCACGGTGGATCCGTTGACCACGAGCGAGGCGGGCCGGGCCGTGGTGGTCCCGTTGGCGAAGCGGACGTTCAGCGTCGCGGTGCCGGCGGTGGCCGCGTTCACGGTGAACTGGGCGTAGGCGCCGGACGTGTTGGTGCCGTTGCAGAATCCGCTGCCGGAGTAGCCGGTCCAGTCGGAGTCGATGGTGCCGGTGCAGACCGCCGGGGAGCTCTCGGCCTCGTAGCGGGCGGTCGCGGCCTGCGCCGCGGGGCCGCTCAGTGCGGCGAGCGTGCCTGCCATCAGGCCGGCGCTCGCTATGACGGATCTCAGACGCATCGGGGGTCTCCCTCTCCAGGACGGTGCGGGTCGCCTATCGGAGAAAGCGCTTTCCCCCGGAAGCTTGAGGGCCCATCCTGTACACGTCAAGAGACGTGTACCTGATTCCTGTTCACATGAGTGGACGACGAAGCGGTGCACCGAGCGTCCGCGAGGGGCGGACCCGACCACCGCGCGAACGTGGAAGGCGATACGTGGACGCGGTGCGCGCCGACGGCCTCCCGAACGAGGTCCCGCCCGGACGCCTGCTGGACAATGGGGCCATGAGCATCGTCAAGATCAACGTACTCACGGTTCCGGCGGAGCAGCGCGAGACGCTGGAGAAGCGGTTCGCCGCCCGGGCGGGCGCGGTGGAGGGCTCGGACGGCTTCGAGTGGTTCGAGCTGCTGCGCCCGGTGGAGGGCACCGACCAGTACCTCGTGTACACGCGCTGGCGCACCGAGGAGGACTTCCAGAACTGGATGTCCGGGCGTGCCCAGGCGGCGCACGGAGGCGGGGCCGGGGAGGGTGGCGGTGAGCGGCCCAGGCCGGCCGCGACGGACGCGACGCTGTGGTCCTTCGAGGTGGTCCAGCAGGCGGCGCCCAAGCAGGACTGACGCCGGGCGTCCGGGGTGACCCCGTCTCACCCCGGGTCGCGCACCGCCTCGACCGCCTCGCGGACGTCCGGGTCGGGATCCCCGGCCAGGGCGTCCAGCAGGTCCGGGACACCGGGGGTGGTCCAGCGGGCGACCGCCCACACCAGGTCCTCCCGGACGCCCGGATCGGGGTGGGCGGCGAGGTGCGTGAGCCGGGGGAGGGGACCCCGGCGGCGCATGCCGAACCAGTGCAGGATCTCCCGCAGCACGGCCGCGTTCCCGGGCGTACCGGCCGCCGCGAGCCGGGCGAGGAGCACCCGGGGCGGGGGCGGCGGGCCGTCCAGCGGGTGCGGCAGGCGCCGGCGCAGGCGGCGCGCGCCGTAGCCGCCGCGTACCCGGCAGCCGAAGCAGGTGCAGGGGCGGGTGCCGTGCGCGTCGGGGAGGTGGCGCCAGCCCGCGACCTGGGGTGCCGCGCGGATGCGGTGCACCTCGCGGGGGCGGACCGCGCGGGGGACGAACACCTCCCAGCCCCGCGGGTCCTCCAGCGTCAGGACCCGTCGCACCGCCTCGGCGGCGGTGACCGTCGTCCGGCCGTTCCGCGCCCGGTCCCGGTAGTGCCCGACGAGGACCTCCTGGAGGTCGTCGAGACGGAAGTGGACGGCCACCAGGCCGCCCCGGCTGCCGGTGCGGGCCAGTTCGCGCAGCCACTGGTGGGTGAGGGTGTGGGAGGGCAGCACCGGGAAGCAGTAGACGCCGCGTGCGCCGCCCTGGCCGTGGCTCTCCGCGCGGATGCCGGAGCGGCGGATGCGGGGGGCGTCGGCCGCGGAGGTCAGGTGCACGAACATCGCCATGGCCGGGATGCTACGGCTCCGGGCGGAGCCCGACCCGACGGGCGGTGTGCCGTACCGGCCGGGTCCGGGTCCGCTGTCGTGGGGGTCCGCTGCCCCCGGGGCTCAGTCCGTCACGGTGAGCGTGCCCGTCAGGTTCAGGCCTGTTCCGGTGCCGTCCTCGGGCGTGGCCGTGAGCTGCCAGGTGTACGTGCCCGCGGCGACCCGGGTGCCGTCGGCGAGGGTGCCGTCCCAGCGGGCCGTCAGGGCGGCGCCCACGGCGGTGGCGTCGAGGGTGCGCACGACCTTCGTCTTGCGCTTGATCACCAACTGGGCGCCGGTGGCGGGCTTCGACAGCCGCCACTTCGGGTTCCACGTCGCGCCGTCCGTCCGGGCGTAGGCCGTCGGCGCGTCGGTCGCGGTCACGGTGAGGGGCTGGGCGGGGACGCCGCTCGGTACGACGTGCGCCTGCCCGGTGCCGTCCAGCCAGGCGACGCCGCCGCCGAACTTGTCGACGTCGTAGTTCTTCCAGTAGGACACGGCGGGCAGGTCGGTGAGGGTGCGCGGCTCGGTCGCGGTGCCGGTGTGGAAGTCGGTGAGCTGGAGCCTGCCGGCGCTCGTGTCGTGGTTGACGACGAAGCCGTCGCCGAGTTCGCCGCGCTGGGGCAGGCTGACGGACGCGCCGGTCGCCAGGTCGTACACCCCGAACGGGGTGGACCGGTCGCCGCCGATGATGTCCTGGCCCAGGCAGTCCCAGTACACCCAGCGGCCGACGGTCTGGATGTCGCGGATCACGCAGGAGGCGCCGACCGAGTAGGCGGTGACCGTGCCGGTCACCAGGTCGCGGGCCTCGATCCGTCCCCCCGTGCCGTCCGTGGTCCACAGCTGGGAGCCCCACAGCGCGGCCGCCGGCGTGGTGAGCCGCTGCACGACCGCCGCGCCGCCGGGCGCCTCGAAGTCGACGACGACCCGCTCGTCGCCGCCGCCGTACACCGCGTAGCGGCCGGCGGCGTCGCGCAGCCCGCGGCCGGAGGTGGCGGGGGTGCTCCGGTCGAAGGGGACGACCTCGGTGCGGGTGCCGGACGCGGTGGCCCGGACGAGGACGTCCCGCTGGGTGGTGTCGTCGTGCCGGACGTGGACGACCGATCCGTCGCCGGCGCCCAGCGGCTGACCGTAGGTGTCCCCGAGCGGCGCGGTGGTGAGCTCCGAGCGCGGGCCCGCCGTCGGCGTCCCCGTAAGCGTCACCTTCCGCGTCAGGTAGGCGGGGCGCGGCGCGCTGTCCTCCTCCTTGGTGACCAAGTGACCGCCGGAGAGCGCGATCCCGCGCACCACGGCCGGTCTGGACGGCACCTCGGACAGGGTGCGCAGGGTCAGGCCGCCGTCCGCCGCGACCTCGACCCGGCGCACGGCCCAGTCACCGGAGTCCGCGCCGCCCACGGCGACCGCGCCGCCGCCGGGCACCTGGAACAGGTCGGGCTGGGCGGCGGCCAGCAGCGTGACGGGTGAACCGCCGCCCAGCGGGGTGGCCTTGAGGGGGCCGCCGCGGCGGAGCGGCGGGTTCTGCTCGGTCGGGGCGCCCGGCCGGTAACCGGTCAGCAGCCAGTCGCCCGCCAGCCCGACGACGGGGATGTCCCCGCCGGTTTCCCCGGCGGCCGGTACGGCGACGGCGGTCTGCGCCCCGGCCGGGTCGTCGCGGCGGACCACCCGGGCCGTGCTCATGCCCTGCTGGTACCAGGCGATGTGGGTGGGCGAGACGGCGGCCTGGATGTTCCAGGACTCGTCGACGACGACGTTCGAGGAGACGGGCGTGAGGGCGCCGGTGGCCAGGTCGAGAACGCCGAGCGTGCGCCCGCGGAGGAACCGCACGACGGCGACCTGCCCGTCGCCGGCCACGACCGGGTACCGGTCGAAGCGCTCTCCGTCCGCCGGGTCGACCGGGGTGTCGACGGTGACGCCGTCCTGGACGCGGAGGATGTGCAGCCTGTCCACCTGCCAGACCTCGTTGTACGAGATCGTCAGCACCGTCCGCCCGAACGAGCCGACCGTGTACTGCCCTTCCGGCACGGTCAGTCGCGTCGACTCGCCGGTCGCCGGGTCGCGCAGCTCGACGACACCGCTCGCGCCGATCGGCACCGGCAGGATGTCCGTGCCGGCGCCGTAGTAGCCCTGCTGGCCCGGCACCTTGCCGGTGAAGTTCTCGACCGTGCGCTCGGTCCCGTCATGACCGCGCCACTGGTACACCGGCGTGGAGCCGTCGGTCGTCTCGCGGCGGTGCAGGTAGCCGGTGTCGCCGGCGGCGTACAGGGTGTCCTGCACCGGCACGTACGTGGCCGGGGCGGGCAGTACGAGCCCGGCCGGTGAGGTGTCCTCGGCGTGGGCGGCCGGGGAGACGGCGAGGACGGGGACGGTGGCGACGGCGAGGAGGAGCGAGAGTCGGCGGGCGAGACGGCGGGCATTATCGGGCGTGCGTTCGAATGTGAGGCGCATGTTGATCACAGCGCAGGGCACGGCGGAAACGTCACAGCCGGCGCACAGCCAACTGCGCGACCTCACGCGGCGGTTACATTTCCCTCAACCCCTGGTAGCCGTGCGATGAGCGGGCGACCATGGGCATATGACTCTCGCCGAGCGCGCCCTGGAGCGCCTGGAAGCCTGGCCCGACCTCAGCGCGGTGCGGGCGAGTTGTGGGGCGGGGCGGGCACTGCGCTCCGTGCACAGCGAGATACTCCACTTCCACTCCGACCGGGACGTGGACCTGCACCTCACCGTCCCGGCCATCCAGCGCATCCATGCCGACCTGCGGGGGTCGACGGCGGTCCGGCTGGTGCCGGGCTCCCGGTGGGTCACCGTCCACCTCGACTGCGACGCGGACGTGGACCTGCTGATGAGCCTGGTCAGCATGGCCCTCAAGGCGCACCTGGCGGCGGCACCGGGCACCGGCCCGTCCCCCGCCTCCTGCAACTTCCACCGCGTGACGCTGGTGCCGCGCGACGAACCCTAGGAGCGCCGACCGGCCGGCACCCGGTGCTGCCCGGCGGGGACGTGCGCTAACGTCCGGGCCCATGCGAAGAGTGGGAGCCGCGAGGGCCGTGGCAGGCGTGTCGGTGCTGGGCGTGCTGGCGGGGGGAGCCGTGGTCGTGGGGGCGCCCGCGCTGTACTTCCTGACCGTGTACGGCTGCGGCGAGGCGGAGGACCGGCTGGCCGGCGCGCTGGCGGCCGAGAAGGTCCTCGACTCGCAGCCGCCGGGGGCCGAGCGGGAGGAGTCCTACCGGTCCTGCGACGACGACGATCTGTTCGTGACCGTGGGCGCGCGGTACAAGGCCGCCGAATCGGTCGCCGCGTCCGCTCCCGCTCCCGGGAGCGTCCTGAGCCACTACCGGCGGGCGGCGTCCGCGGACGGCTGGCAGGCCGCCGCCGTCCCCGGCTGCTTCACCAAGCCGGTCGGCGGCACGACCGCGTACCTGAGCGTGGAGGAGCCGGACGGCGGCCGGATCCACGTGGAGATCACCGCGGAGCACGACGACGGCGAGTGGTGCTGACGGACGGCGTCACGACGCCGGCGATCCGCGTCAGGCAGCCGTCTCCACCAGCCCCGCGGCCCGCCCCCCGTCGTCCCACCGCACGGTGAGGACACGGGTGACCGCCTCACGGTCGAGAGGGCCGTAGACGTGCGGGAACAGGGTGCCGCCGGGCACGCCGGGCGGTGGGGCGGGATCGGCCGCCTCCCACGCGCACCGTGCGGTGAGACGGCCCTCGTCGACGAGGAGCACGAGCAGGGGCCTGGGCGCCTCGCGGTAGAAGGCGTCGACGACGGCGAGCGTGGTCGCCTCGTCCGGGGAGCAGTGCACGAAGCCGTCCTCGGAGAGGGAGGAGGGCGCGTAGGGCTGGCCGGGACGGGCGTCCCAGTCCTCCTTCGGCACGACGTGGTAGATCATCGTCCGATTATCCCGCCGACACGAGGAGCGTGTACGGCAGGAAGATCGCCGGGAGGGTCCACAGCCGCGGCTTGAGGGATGCTTCCCTGGCCAGCGGCCTCAGGACGTCGAAGAGCAGGATCAGCAACAACACCAGCCCGCCGAACAGGATCAGACCGAACCGGACGAACCCGCTGTTCTCGATCTGGTCGTACGTGCACTGGTCCAGGTCGCGCAGTCCGAGGTCGTCGTACCCGCAGTGACCGTGGGCGACGTACCACCGCGCGCACACCATGGCGACGAGCGTCGGTATGCCGATCAGCAGGTTCACCAGCAGGGGCACGGCGGTCCGGCGGACAACGGCGGAGACGGTTCGCATCGGGCCACCTTCGCAGACCGTGAACCCCGATCGGTCCTGCGGGTAACAAGGGGCGTGACCGACACCAGACATGGAGACCGAGTGAACGGCCCACCCGGCGAAGCCGACGACGACGCCGCGCTGATCGCCGGTTCGCTGGCCCGGCCCGAGCTGTTCGGCGAGCTCTACCACCGGCACGCGGCAGACATCCACCGCTACGCGGCCCGCCGCCTGGGGGAGGACGCAGCCGAGGACATCACCGCCGAGACCTTCCTGGCCGCGTTCCGCACCCGTATGCGCTACGACGGCACGCGGCCGAACGCCCGGCCGTGGCTGTACGGGATCGCGGCCAACCTCATCGGCAAGCAGCGCCGCACCGAGGTGCGGGCCCTCAAGACGCTGGCCCGCACCGGCCACGACCCCGTGGCCGACTCCTGGACCGACCGCAGCGACAGCCGCGTCACCGCCCAGGCGGCCCACGGTCCGCTGGCCGGCGCGCTGGCCGGTCTCTCCGCGGGCGACCGACACGTCCTGCTGCTCGTCGCCTGGGCCGACCTCGAATACCAGGAGGTCGCCGAGGCCCTTTCCATCCCGGTGGGCACGGTCCGCTCGCGCCTCAACCGGGCCCGCAAGAAGGTCCGTCGTGCCCTCGGGGACGCGGACCCCACCTTCGTGAGCGACCTTCCGGAGATGATCGGCCATGGCTGAACCGGTGACGGACGAGATGACGGCGGTCCGGCGCCTGCGCGCCGACGCACCCGTGCCCGACCACGCACGGCTCACCCCGGCTCGTCAGCGACTGCTGGACGAGATCGCCGCGCCCCGGCGTGGACCGGTCGTCGGCTGGAAGCTGAAGGCGCTGGGCTCGGTCGCCGCGGTGGTGGCGGCGGCCCTGCTGTCCACGCTGGTGCTGCGGCAGGACCACACCGAGCCGGCGGAACCGACGCCGCCACCACGGGCGGACCAGTGGGTGTATCAGCAGGTCCGGGTGGACGCCCTGAACTGCGGCCCAGCCTGGAGCACCGAACTCTACAGCGAGGCCGGCGTAATGAAGCTCTCACCGGGACCACGCTCGTGCACCCTTGAGCCGATCAAGCAGATCGCGACCGACCAGTGGGTCCGCTACGACGGCCGATATCAAGCCCTGCCGAAGCACGGCGCGGACGATCCGGATGACGTGCTGATGCGGAAAGGCCCCGGCGTGCCGGCCGGCACCATGCTGCCGCCCCGGGAAACGGACGCCCTGGTGGCGGCACTCCCCGACACCCCCGAGGCCGCCTTGAAACTGATCCTCAAGCGGTCCATCCCCACCCGCGCGGCCCACGCCCACCGCCTCACCCAGGCCCAGCGTGACTTCAACGAGGTCGTGGAGGTCCTCTCAGGGGCGTCCCACGTCCCGGCCGACAAGGCCCGCACGCTCTACCGCATCATCACCTCCCTGGAGGGCGCGACCAAGCCGGCGAAAACCACCGACGGCGCGGGCCGCACCGTCCTCGCCATCGGCATCGACGGCAACTTCCGCGACTACGCCTGGGAACGCAA
Source organism: Streptomyces sp. NPDC052016 (assembly GCF_044548445.1). NCBI lineage: Bacteria > Bacillati > Actinomycetota > Actinomycetes > Kitasatosporales > Streptomycetaceae > Streptomyces > Streptomyces sp. NPDC052016. The sequence goes on along the minus strand of NZ_JBIUBX010000036.1, from coordinate 85,116 downwards.
CAGCATGCAGGTGCTGCTCGACCCGGAGACCTACGCCTACCGGGGCGTCCGCTCGGTGGCCGCCCTGGACTACTACGTGGGCGGCAAGCCTTCCACGGGCCCGTTCGTGGCCAAGGGCACGGTGATCGGCACGGCGACCCGACTCGCCACGGTCGTCGTGGACAAGGCGGGCGAGCGCTGACCCTCTAGGCCTGGGCGGCGTACGACACGAAGTCCGCCCAGGCCTGCGGGGCGAGCGCGAGGCGGGGACCGTCGGTGACCTTGGAGTCGCGGATGTGGACGGCGGCGGGGGTGGTGGCCACTTCGACGCAGGAGTCGCCCTCGCTGCTACTGCTGTAGCTGCTCTTGAACCACGCCAGGTCGTCGCGGGTCATGTCTCCCCCAGCAGTCGATCGATGAAGGCCAACGACTCACGTGGTGTGAGCGCTTGAGCCCGGATGATGCCATACCGCAGTTCCAGGATACGAAGGTGCTTGGGCTCGGAGACCGGTCGTCCGTTGGCAACGGCCGGAGAACGCCCCACAGCCGAACCGTCCTCGAACTTCAACACCTCGATGCCACCGGCCACTCCAGCGTGCTCTTCGCGGTCCATCGGCATCACCTGAAGCTCCACGCTCCTCTCCTGTCCTGTTTCCAGGAGGTGCTCGAGTTGGCGACGCAACGCCTGTTTCCCTCCGAGGGGACGGCGTAGCGTCCACTCCTCGAGGACGAAGCTGAGTTCGGGCGCGGGATCCCGCTCGAAGATCGCCTTGCGTGCCACGCGAGCGGCGATGAAGCGCTCGACCTCGGCCTCGGTGTAGGCGGGCCGCCGCATCAGGAGAAGCCCGCGCCCGTATTCCGGGGTCTGCAACAAGCCATGGATGTTCAGCGGGTCGTACAGTTGCAGCTCGACGGCCTTCGCCTCCAACTCGGCGATCCGCCGCACCTTCTTCGGGTACTGGACCTTCTCCACGTCCTTCTTCATCGCCGAGAGCAACCCGCCCGCCCCCAACACCTCGTCCGCCTTGTCCAGGTACTCCGGCCGCGGAATCCGCTTCCCGCTCTCGATCTTGTAGACAAGATCCTCCCCGTATCCCACCGCCGCCCCGAACTCGGCCGCCCGCATCCCCACCGCCTCCCGGCGCAGCTTCAACTGGCGGCCGACGGTCGCGACGACGGCCACACCCCACTCGTCGTCCGGATCCACCTCCCACCCCGGCTCGTCCGCCTCCCCCTTGAGCCGTACCGCCGCACCCTCGACCAGCATCCGTGCCCCTCCTGTCGCGCTCCCCGCCGACAAGCCCGGACACGACCGGACAAGCGGTGGACAGTGACCGTACGTATCGACGTCGTCACTGTTCACGGTAAGCGCGCCTGGCCACTCTGGGTGACGTGATCCACGAAACCCCTCGACTCGACCCGCGCATCCGGAACTTCCACGCGCAGCTGTCCCCCACACCCCGCGGAGCCCGCCTCGCCCGTCTTCTCGCGACGGAACAACTCCGCTCCTGGGGACTCCCCTTGGACCCCGCCGAGCTGATCGTCGGCGAGCTGGCGGCGAACGCCGTCACGCACGGCCGCATCCCCGGGCGCGACTTCCGCCTCCTCCTCTACGTCATCGGCGACACCCTCCGCATCGAGGTGACGGACACGCGCAGTGACCGTGTGCCATACGTCGAACAGGCGGCCGGGGACGGGGAGTCGGGCCGGGGCATGCTGCTCGTCGAGGCGCTGGCGCACCGCTGGGGGGTGTCCGAGGGGCCGGCGCCGCGCAAGACGGTCTGGGCGGAGGTGCGCTTCGCACCGGAACACGAGGCACCGTGCTTCGGTGCGAGGGGCGGTCTCTTTTCAAGAACCACGACGGTGAAAGAACCCGACCAAGCCCCACCCCTCCCTCCCGCGCGGCAAACTCACCCGAGGGGGTGAATATGCCAACTCGGCTGGATTTCGGGCGGGTTGCCTGCCTTACGCTCAGCGCACCGACCGCAGACATGCGACGGCCCCCGCCGGGACTGCCATCCCAGTGCGAGGGCCTGACCACCGAGGAAGGCATGAACTTCCCAGATGGATGAGAAAAACCCTAGCGCGCGCACGCACGCCGAGTCCCGCATTGCCGCCAACGACCACCCGAACCGGCGGAATTCCGGCGGTCTGGTGCACGAGAACGCCCGTCACACCACCCACTTCACGGTGATCGGCAACCACCTCGCCCAGCACGCCGACCTCTCGCTCCTCGCCATCGGGCTCGGCGTGCACATCCAGTCGCTGCCGAAGGGCGCGCGGGTCGACATCAAGTCCCTGGCCGCCCGCTTCCCCGAGGGAGCCACCCGGATCGCCGCCGCCCTGCGCGAACTGGAGGCCCACGGCTACCTGCGCCGCGAACGCACCCGCGTGCCCGGCGGCCGCATCATCACCCGCACGATCTCGTGCAACCACCCCGGCCGGCGGCGCAAGGCCGACGACCACAGCCCCGCACCGCCGCCGAGGAAACGCCCGGCTCCCCGCAAGGCGCTGCCCGCCGTGCCACAACCCGCGTACCCCTCCCCCGCCCTCCTCCAGGCGGCGACCGACCTCCTCGCCGGCCTCCGCCGCCACGACCCCCGCCTCCTCCTCTCGGCCTGCGACACGGCCCACCTCGCCCCCGGAGTGGCCGCCTGGCTGGAGAGAGACGTCACCCCCATGGCCGTACGCGACGCCCTGAGCGCCGGCCTCCCCCTGGACCCCCTCCGCCGCCCGGCCGCCCTGCTGGCCCACCGCCTGGCGGCCCAGCTCCCGCCCCCACCACCCTTCCGCGCGGCCGCCTCGCCCCCACCGGTCCGGCACCCCCTCCAGACCTGTGACTCCTGCGACCGCGCCTTCCGCTCGCCCGTCCCCGGCCGCTGCCGTGACTGCCGGGCCGCTTCACCCGGGGGCCGCCTAGCATGAAAGCGACGATCCTTGACCCTGGGCACGGACGACGAGGAGCGAGCGCCATGACCATCGCCCCGGACAACCCGCGACAGGGCGCCTCCCTCCTCTACCGGGCCATGCGGGACTTCGTGCAGTCGGCGGACGACAACCTCCCCGGCAAGTTCGAGATCACCAAGGAAGGCATCGTCCTGGACTTGATGGCGCCCATGAAGCCGCACGAGCTGACCGTGCTGCGCGTCCGGAAACGCCTGGAAAAGGTGATGCCGGAAGAGCTCGTGGCCCACACGGGTGAGCCCGACGTGGAGGACGAGACCCAAGGGATCATGCGCCGCCCCGATGTGATGGTGATCGCCGAGGCGGAGATGGAAGGTGAGGGGTCCTTCGACCCCCGGTCGCTCGTCGCCGCCGTAGAGGTCGTCTCCCGTTCCCATCCCGACAACGACTGGGGCACCAAGATGCGCGACTACCCCCTGATCGGTGTCCCCGTCTATGCGATCTTCGATCCCAGGACGGGCACCGGCGCCGTCCTCAGCGACATCCACCCCACCCCCGACGGCCCCCGCTACGCCACCCGCAAGGACTTCGTCTACGGCGAGGACGTCACCATCGCGGAGTGGACGATCTCCACCGCGCAGCTTCCGCTCTACGCGGAGGAGTGAGACACGCCTACGGGGCCATGAGGCTCTTCCCCTGCCGGGGACAACGCACGAGGCCCACCCCGTCGACACGGGATGGGCCTCGCAGTGAGAGCGCCGGGCAGGCCTTGCACCTGCATCTCCCCGCAGGAAGCGGGGCGTCTTTCCTTGGACCACCAACGCAGAACCGATTCGCCGCTGTTGTGGCGACCAGCTCGTGATCAAGCTTACCGCATTCCGGAGGTGTTGCGAACCACCGTCAGCCGGACGGCCCAGTCAGCCGAGTTGGTCCACCTTGAGGTCGGGACCGACCACCAGGGTGACCACCCCCGCGGCGGCGTCCGCGGACGCGGCGGACCTGGCCTCGGGCAGCCGCGAGGAGAGGACCGCGGCCTGTTTCTCCATGCCCGCCGGGAAGCTGACGGCCGTCTTGGTCACCGTCTCCGGCGCGTTGCCGGTCCCGGCGACGGTGAAGCCCGCCGCGCGCAGCTTCTCGGCGACGGCGGCGGCACGGCCGGAGACTCCGGTGCCGTTGAGGACCTGGACGCGCACCTGGGATGCGTACACGAGGTCCTTCACGGCCGTCTGGAGCTGCGCCTTGGTCATCTCCTTGTCCTTGGCCAGGGAGGTGAACAGGTTGGCGGCCTGCGGGTATTGCCACACCACGTTCGCCAGGTCCGTCGGGACGTCGGCCTCGCGCGGGTAGTTGGGCACGGTGAGGAAGGCCAGCCGTTCGCTGGGGATGCCCTTGAGCTCGTTGGCGAGGGCGGTGATCGGCTGGATGCCCGCCAGGTCGGGGTCGGTCGTCAGGGACTTCGTCGCCGACTGGAGGAAGCCGTACAGGGCGTTGGGGCTCGTCAGCTTCTCCTTGGCCTTCTTGACCAGGGCGTTCATGAACTCCTGCTGGCGGCCGATGCGGCCGATGTCGGAGCCGTCGCCGACGCCGTAGCGGACCCGGACGTAGCCGAGGGCCGTCTCGCCGTCGACGGTCTGGCAGCCGGCCTTCATCCTCAGGCGGGCCTTGTCCGAGTTGATGGCCTGCTCGGGACAGACCTCGATGCCGTCCAGGGCGTCGACCATGCCCTTGAAGCCGGAGAAGTCGACCGACATGAAGTGGTCTATGCGCAGGCCCGTGTGGGCCTCGACGGTCTTGATGCTGCACGCGGCCGCCCCGGCGACCTCGCCGCTGGTGCCGCCTATCGCGAAGGCCTCGTTGATCTTGCCCTTGTGCGGGGAGGACGTCTTGCCGTTGCCCATGTCGCAGGCCGGTATCTTCACCCACGAGTCACGCGGGAACGACACGACCGCGGCCCACTTCCGGTCGGCGGGGACGTGCAGCACCATCAGCGTGTCCGACTGCATGGTGGTCAGGTCCTTCTTGTTGCCGTACTTGGCGTTCGCGCCCTCACGGCTGTCGGAACCGACGACCAGTATGTTCTTCGAGCCCGGACTGAGGTTCTCGGGCCGGTCGCCGCCCAGCTTGTCGTCGACGTCGGCGGAGTTGATGTTGTTGTTGAGGTCCTGGTAGATCCACGCGCCGACCCCGCCGACCGCGAGGATCACCACCGAGGTCACCCCGGCGCTCCACGCCAGTATCCGCCCCCGCCGCGTCAGTCTGGTCCTCGCGGGCCTCTCGCCCCTGCCCGCCGGAGTACGCCGACGCCTTCCTGTTCCGCTCACCGGCGCTCGCCCCTCCGCCTCGGCCGTTCCACCCCGTACACCGTGCTCGGATCGTGCGGCGTGGATCACCGCCGAACGACGGAACCCTACACGCACGTAGGAATACGTCCCGAAAACTCAGACGTCTCACCAGCCCCCGGCGTTCCGCCGGTCCGGGGGGCTCAGCGGCTTCCCGGCGTCCGTGGTGCCGGCCAGGGCGGCGGCGAGCCGGGCGACCTCGCCACCTTCGGTGCGGCGCCGGGAGCGGTCCGTGGGCCATGTGCTGAAACCGTCGTCCCGCCACCGCGGGACGACGTGGATGTGCAGGTGCGGCACCGACTGTTCCGATCCTGGTCCGTTGGCGCTGAGGATGTCCGCGCCGCCCGCGCCCAGCGCGGTCCGCATCGTGACCGCGAGCCGCTGGACCAGGGCCATCGTGGCGCTCAGGGTCTGCGGCGGGGTGTCGAAGAGATCCCTGTGGTGGGCCGTCGGAACGACGAGGGTGTGGCCGGGTGCGAGAGGGTCGAGGGGTGCGAAGGCACAGGCGACCGGACCGCGCGCCACCCAGCGGGCGGTGTCCTCGTGGATCAGCCGGCAGAAGGTGCAGTCGTCCATCGACGGTTCCTCACGAGATCTGGGGGTTCTTGCGGAAGCGGCACGGCCGTCTCCCTCACCTCGGTCGCAGCGGTCCCGCCGCCGCCTCGACCTCCGCCCACACGGCGGGCCGGGTCCGCTCCGTGAAGGCGGGGACGTACGGCCACATGACGCGTTGGCCGGTGTGCACGGCCGGGGTCGCGGCCCAGACCACCCCGGTGCGGTCGACGTAGCAGGGCCAGTGGTGGGACAGGCCGCGGGCCACGTCGGTGCGGAGCCGTTCGACGAGGGGGGCGGGGATCTCGGACAGGTGGGGCTGCGGGGGGAGCCAGTCCGGCAGCGGTCCCCGGAAGCCGACCCCGTGGCGGCGGCGGAGGAGGGCGATCTCGGCGACGGCGGTGCCGGTCACCGCGACCGGGCCGGCGAAGAGAGCCACGTAGTAGGACGGCGTGGGGTGCGAGCCGGGGTAGGCCTCGACCGCGTCGATCAGGACCGCGTGGGCGATCGCCGTCAGCCAGACCAGGGGCACGCTGGCCAGGGGGCGGACCAGGGGGTGGCCGCCGGTGCTGAACGCGTTGCGGTGGATCAGATAGAGGACGGACCCGAAGAAGACCGTCAGCCACGGCCCGAACAGCACCACGAGGACCAGCCAGGCGGCCTGGTCGGGTTCGTAGTCGTAGCCGTGCAGCGCCCAGGCCACGAACAGGCCGCAGAAGGCCGCCGTGAGCAGGGCGGTCAGCAGGGGGCGCAGACACAGGCGGGCGACCGTGCCGCGGGTGCCGGGGCGTGCCAGGGCGACGAGCGGGGCGCAGGCCAGGAGGAGGGCCACCGGGCCCGTGGCCAGCATCAGAACGCTGTCGCTGAAGGCTTCGCCGAGGGGCTCGGCGAAGCCTCCGCCCGTGAACAGACGGACGATCAGGAAGAGGACGCCCAGCCCCAGCAACGCCCTGGGCAACAGCAGCCGTTCGATGAGCGGGTCGGCCAGTTGACCGACGGGGCCCACGGCGTCGGACGCGCTGAAGCGGACCGTGTGGAAGGGGCCGTAGACGCGCCGGGCCAGCCGCCACGGCAGCAGCACGTCCAGCGCCCACGCACCCGGTCCGCTCGCGCGGGCCGGGGCGTGGGGCGTGCGGTAGGGCGGCCGGTCGTAGGCGTCGGCGGCGGCGCTCATGTCGTCGCTTGCTCCCCCTGTCGACGGATCATGACCAGAACCCGTTCATCCTGGCATGTCCGCCGCCAACACCCCAGCCGATTACCGACCGGTCGCGCGACCGGTCACGGCGCGTTGATCAGGTCGTACGGCGGGACCGACACCGTACGGGCACCCGGCGTGCCGCCGAGGACGACCTTGCGCAGGGAGACGTTGTTGTCGAGGCTCGTCTCCTTCAGGCGCTTGGCCGGGTTGGCGAGGACCTCGATGTAGTACGTGCCGTTGGGCAGGTCGGTGATGTCGAAGGACTGGCCCGGACGGTACTGGGTGTAGGTGTCGCCGGAGCCGACGTCGAGGACCTCGCGGACGGAGATCGAGTTCTGCTGGCCGCAGGCGGTCGACAGGTCGGTGTTGTAGGGGTGCCAGTTGGCGTTCTTCACCGTGTAGTCGACGGCGTCGGTGTTGGCCAGGCAGAAGGCCTCCTTGCCGCTGCGCACCTCCTTGGTCTTGTCCGCGCTCAGCAGGCGGTAGCTGGCGAAGTCGGTGAAGTGCCAGTGCTCGTGGCCGATGCGCGGGTCCCATTCCATGGTGCCGGTGGGGGTGTAGCCGACCTGCTTGCCGTTCGCGTCGTAGAAGTACTGGTAGGCGTCCATCAGGTCCTTGCCGGGGCTGCGGAAGCCGTCCACGACGAGGGGGGCCGGGCCCGCGTTCCAGACGTTGGCGCTGAAGGCGAGGTAGTCCTTGCCGGGGACGTCGCCGTCCTCGCCGTCGGTGATCATGATGTCCCAGGCCGGCAGGGACCTGAGGTCCGGCTTGGGCACGTTCGCCGGGACGCTCGCCCGTCCGGAGGGCCGCTTGGCGTTGGCCTTCAGCGCGGGCGCGATGCGGGAGCCGTCGGTGTGGCCCTTGCCGTCGCCGAGGTGGTGGGCGAGGCCGCGGTCCTCGAGGGCGTGGGAGAGGGCGGGCGGGACGGGCGCGTCGGCGCCGCGCGGGCCGTAGTGGTGACCGGCGCCGTGACCGGCCGCCTGGCCGGCGGCGTGGGAGCCCTGCGCGCCGTGCATGTCGTGCGCGCCGTGCGTGCCGTTCGCGGCGGCGGCCGAGCGCAGGCCGGCGGCGCCTCCGCCCTCCTCGCCGTCGTCGCCGTCGCGGACGGTGACCTTGATGGTCGGCCGGTCGTCGGGGATGCCGAACAGGTCCCGGTACTTCTTCGCCACCGACACCTTGGCCGTGTACTCGCCCACCGGCAGGTCCACCGGCTTGTCGTAGTCGACGGCGCTGGTGTTGGCCGCCCAGCCCTGCTCGACACCCCACACCGAGCCCAGCGTGAACGGGTTGGTGGGGCAGCTCTGCGGGTAGTGCGAGGTCGCCGGCGCGTCCGGGCGGAGTCGGCCGGAGGCGTTGTTCGGGCAGAAGGTGCCCTTGCTGGTGGCGATCACCGCGCCGGAGGCGTCCGTGAAGGAGACCTCCAGGAAGCCCGGAAGGCCCCGGAAGTCGTTCACCAGCCCGGCGGGCAGCTTCTTGGTCTTCGTCTTCGTCCCGTCGCGCAGGATCTGCTGGGCGACGACGGGATCCTTGTACGACGTGCGCGTCACCTTGAACTCGAGCGGCGCGTTGTCGACCGTGAGGTAGGTGCCCAGGTCGACGTCGACGCCGGACTCCCCCTCCCACTCCCACCGGTCGAGCGTCACGGACTTCGACGCGGCGATCAGCTTGAGCTCCGGCACGCCGGGCGTGCGCTTCGGCGCCGCGTCGGCGCCGGGCGCCGCCCCGGCGACGGCTACGACGGTGAGCGCCGCCGCAGCGGCGAACGCCGCGCGCTGGAGCCCCTTGCGATGTGGCTGACTGGTCAGCTGACTGGTCATCGGTTCCTCGTCTGCGAGTGCCATGGTCGGTGGCATCGGACTGGACAGACCACGGACACGGCCTCTCGTGCGGACGCACCCCACGCGCCCCGGCCGCATCTGTGAGCACCCTGTGAGAGAGGTAAAACCGTTGACCGGGTTGCCTGTTGAGAGAGGAATTCATCTTTCCCCGGCGGCTCGCGGGGTCTCGGACCGGAAGCCGTGACCGAGTTGCGGCGCGAGGCCGTGGTAGTGGCGGAAGTTGTAGATGAGGGGACTCCAGGCCGACGGGTCGACGTGCTGGGTGCCGGGGACGACGACGGACGGGTCGGCGTGGACGCGCAGCACCTCGCACTCGACGATCCGGAAGTGCCCGTCGGCACCACCCGGCCTCATCTCCCGCACGGTGGCCTCCAACTGGAGCGGACACTCGGCGACCCGGGGCGGACGCACCGTCTCGGCGGGCTGCGGGGTGAGCCCGGCGGCCGCGAACTTGTCCGCCTCGTGGCGGTAGACGGCCCGCTTGGCCTCCGGCACCGGGTCCGCACCGGTGAGCGGGGCGAGCGCCTCGACCTGCCGCCACAGCCCGGGCCCGGGCAGGTTGACGACCAGCTCGGGCCGTGCGGCCAGATTCTCGGCGGTCCGGCTCTCCCGCCCGATCCCGAGGACGACGGTGTGGCCGAGCGCCCACGCGGAGGAGACGGGGGCGAGGTTGGGGGTACCGTCGGCGTTCTTGGTGGCCAGCAGCGCCACGGGCGTCCCGAAGTACAGGATGGCGGGGGAGAGGCGAATATGCCGCCCACCGACCGCGGACCGTGCCGCAGCGGGCTTTGCTTCTGCCGGGGAACCGGCTGCGGCAAACCGTGCTGCCGCGGGCCCTGCTGCTGCGGAACCGGTGTGGGATGGCGTTGCTGTGCTCATGCCGGAACGCTAGGCCGCCGACGTTTCGGCCCCGGCCGAACCGTACGAGTCTCACCATGAAGGACGTGACCGGCCCCGCGGCCGACCGTGACCCCATCGACCGTCCCGACCTCGCCCGGCAGGCGCTGTACCCCCCTTGCGGAGCCGTTCCGCGGCCCCTCACCCCGTGGCCGTCACCTCCGTGGGCGACGACCGGCGCGGTGCCGTGCGTTCCAGGTGGACGACCACCGTGCCGTAGAAGCGCTGCACCGCTTCGTCGACGCTGCGGATGAAGCCGGACTCCGCGCTGCCGCGCCCATTGCCCATGCCTTTGAAGAGGGTGAGCCGGAAGCCGGTGATCTTCGCACCGTTCTTCGGCAGGAGGTCCGCCGGTTCCGGGCGGAGTCGTTCCAGGGTGCCCCGCGGCCCGCCGGTCTCGTCGTCGACCAGGGTTTCCACATGGAGATCCGCCGGAGCCTCCGCCAGGCGCCGAACGAGCCGCTTGGCCCAGGTCAGCGGATACCCCTGCGCGGGAGCCGGGATCTCGATGGACGTGCGCAGCCGTCCGGTCCGCAGGTCGGCGCCCACCGCGAGGACACCTGGCGCGCCATCGATGCGCAGCTCCGCCTGCAACCTTCCCTCGGCGCACAACTGGTCGGCCATGCGGGCCCGTCGGGCCGCGGGATCGGTCCCGCGCACGGCCCTCTGGACGGGGAGCACCTTCTGGCCCAGGTCACCGCCGAGCCCCAGGCAGACCTGGCGAATGAGCCGCTCCCAGCTCTCCACGACCTCCAGGGCGCGCGGGTCTCCCTGGCAGAGCGTCTCGTCGTCGATGCCCTTGCGTACGGGAACCCAGGCAGCGCCCATGTTCTGGAAGCCGTGACATCCGGAGTTCTCGTGCTGGAGGTAGTGGAGGAGCTCCTGGAGCAGCCATGCGTGCGCGCTGTTGCCCACTCCCTCATGCCTGATGAGAAGTTGTGCCTGGTGGGCCACCTCCGCCCAGGACAGGTGGCGCAGCGCCACCTTGTGCTTGCGACGCCCGTCGATCTTGACGTCGACCAAGGGGCTTCCCTCGAGCGCGACGTCGTTGGACAGCGTGATCACGGCCTCATAGCCGCGCCGTGCCGCGATGTCCATGTAGGCCTGCACCTGTTCGGACTTGAGGGCGTTGCCGTTGGTCTTCGTCTCCAACAGCGCGGTCCACAGCTTGCCGGCCCGCTCGACGCGGATCACCCCGTCCGGACGGCGCGGAGTCTCGCCGTGCGGCAGCGACACCTCGGTGAACGTCTCCATACGCCCCGCCGGCGCACCGAAGGCCGCCGTGAGCCTCCTGCCGAACTCCGGCACCTGGGCCATCACCGACAGCAGCACCGACGTCGCCCGCGTCTCACGGTCACGGTCGCTCTTGAGCGCGGAGACAGGGAAGAGCCGGGCCTGCTTCCAGGACTCGTTCTCCGCCAAGGACTTCTTCACCGTCTTCGGCAGGGTGACCTTCTTCTTGGCGGTGCGAGGCCGCGATACGGTCCTTCCCGCTTCCGTGTCGTCACCGGCCCGGCGGGGAGCGGGAACGGCCGGCAGGGCGGCCTGCGGTGCGGCCTCGACGGCGACCGGCGCGGCCGCGGGAGCGTTCTCGGCTTCTTCGGCGTCCTCGACCCCAGCCGGTACGGCCACGTCCTCACGGGAGGCGTCGTCCTCGATATCGACGCCGAAATCCGTGGCCAGGCCGGCCAGGCCGGTGTCGTAGCCCTGCCCGACCGCCCGGAACTTCCACTCGTCGGCGCGCCGGTACAGCTCTCCGAAGATGAAGGCGCTCACCGACCCGGCGTCGTCGATCGCGAACCGGAGAAGCTCCTCCCCCGCCCCGTCCGCGAGCGTGACCCGGAGGTCCTCCAGTTCCCCGAAGCGCGCGCCCTCGTACCGGCTGGCAGCCACGACGATCCGTTCCACGTCGGCCGGGATCGCCGTCAGGTCGAACCCGATCCGGTCCTCACTGCCCTCTCCCGCCGGCGCCTTGCCCAGGAGCTGCACGCTTCCGTCCGCGGCGACGGGGTTGTTGTAGAAGTAGAAGTCGGCGTCGCTGCGCACCTTCCCGTTCCCGTCGAGGAGGAGGACGGAGACGTCCGCATCCCCCTCACCGGTCGAACTCGCCCACCCGAGGCTCACGACCACCGCGTCGACGTTCTCGCTCAGCGCCGTCAGACCGACGTTGGCGCCTTTGACCATTTCGTACACGAAGCCCCCCCTTGACGGCCCCCACCGATGTGACGCGCGACACACGCAGCGCACAGCTGAGATGTTAGTGCTCAATGGGGCGAACCTCGGTGTGATCGGCAGGAATCGCAGTCCGGCGGCTGACCGGCGCGGGAGGCCTCACGCGCGTCGTCGCTCATCGCGCAGCGTGCGACACCGTGCGCGGCCGTACGGATGAGTCAGGTTCCCGGCGGCCGGTGTCCGGCTTCGGTGGCGAGGCCGGCCTCGCCCAGGCGGCGGGCCAGACGCTCGATTTCGGGTGGCGTTCCCGAGTGATCGCCGGCCAGGGTCGGGATAGGTCGTCGAGACGTGGTTCCAGACCTCGTTCAGCGGCTGGACGAGGTGCGCGGGCGGGTTCCACTCCTCGGCGGCCGCGGCCCGTGGGGCGGCCGTCCCTGTCGCCTGCAGTAACGCGGCCAGAGCCGCGAGCACGGTGAACAACCGGATGCCTGCCCATGGGTGAAGGCGAGGGCGGGTTCGCGTACGCCCCCTGGTTGCCGCGAGTCCCCGGCAGGGTTGCCGCCTTACAGGGCGGGGGCCTCCCGTCCGGCGGCTACGCCCAGGCCCGCGCCGCCCCCCTCCACCGGTCGAACGCCTGACGCGCCGACCCCGTCCGGGTGGCTCGAGGGCGAGTCCGCCGCGGCGGCGGTCCGGTGGTCGTCATCATGAGCCGGTGCCCCAGCCCTTGCGTGTCCTCGTCGTGGCCCTCGTGACCCTCGCCGCCCTCCTCACCGGCCCGGCCTGTGTCCCCCTCGGGGGCAACGGGGAGAAGCCGCCCGCCGGTCCGCCCGCCGGTCCGCCCGCCTTCGGGGCGTACGTCGGGTACGACTCCACCGCCGTGCGGCGGATCTCCGAGCTGGACGGGTGGGTGGGGAAGGCGACGCCCCGGGTCGGGCGGGCGTTCCTGCCGGGGGACCGGTGGAGCAGGATCGAGGGAGAGCCCGGACACCTGGATCACTGGGCGCAGTGGCGCAAGGGGCGCAAGGACCGGATGCTCGTGCTCAACGTGCCGATGCTGGCGCGCAACGAGGCGCATCTGTCCGACGCCTACGTGCGGCAGCAGCTGGCGAGGGGCGCGCGGGGCGAGTACGACGAGCACTTCCGGGTACTGGCGCGGCGGCTCGTCGCGCTCGGGGTGCCCGACACCGTCCTCGTCCTCGGCTGGGAGATGAACGGCATCACCTACACCCACCGCTGCGGGCCGGACCCTGCCACGTGGAAGCGGTACTGGACGCGGATCGTGCAGACCATGCGGGCGGTGAAGGGGCAGCGGTTCCGGTTCGAGTTCACGCCCAACCGGGGGCGGGACGCCATCCCCTGGACCTACTGCTACCCGGGCGACGCCTACGTCGACGTCATCGGCATGGACGCCTACGACCAGCCCGAGGGCATGCCCTTCGAGGAACAGGTGCACGAGCCGTACGGCCTCGCGGCTCACGTGCGGTTCGCCAAGAAGCACGGCAAGCCGATCGCTTATCCCGAGTGGGGACTGTTCCGCAACGGGGACAACCCGGAGTACGTGCGCGGGATGCTCAACTGGTTCGCCCGGCACCGGCCGCTCTACCAGACCATCAGCGACTACTGCCCGCACGGGGTGTGGCAGTGCCGGGACAATCCACGGTCGTCCGCCGTGTACCGGTCTCTGACGGCGCGGCCGTTCGGCTGAGCGCGCGGCGCGTCGGCCGGTCCTGGCCGGGGACCGGTCCCATGATCCCAGGATGCGACGAGAACTGCCCGCGGGTCTCTCCCGCACCGGCCTCTTCCGCACCCGCCTCTCCCACACCCGTCTCCTCCGCACGAGGCGCCCCCGCAGGGGCCCCTCCCGTACCCGCCCCGGTGGCGCGGTCTGGCTCGCCGCCCTCCTGGCGGGCGTCCTGGCCGTCCTGCTGCTCGCGCCCGCCGCGGCGCCCGCCGGCCCCGGGAGCGACGCCGACCGCAAGCGGGCGGCCCGGGTCGTGCGGGCGCACGAGAAGGTCCGTGCGCGGGTCGACCAGCTCCGCAAGGCGGACGCCGACGCCCCGAAGGTCGATGCCGCCGAACGCCGCCGCAAGGCCCTCCGCGACCGCTTGTGGGACCTGCTGCACGAGAAGGCCCGGGCAGCCGGCGACCCGGTCGCCGTCGACCGGTCGGGACGCGCCGGGAAGTGTGCCGCCCGCGACCGCAGCCGCCCACCCGAGCGGGACGGCTCGGCCTGGACCGCCCCGACCCGCGGCTACTGGCTCTCCGCCGGCTTCGCGGACCGGGGCGCGCGCTGGGCCCACCGCCACACCGGCCAGGACTTCGCCGTGCCCGGCGGCAGGCCCGTGTACGCGGTCGGCCCCGGTGTCGTCCACGCGACGACCTGCGGCGACGGCTTCGGCCGTCAGGTCGTGGTCGGCCATGACGACGGCTACTTCACGCAGTACGCCCACCTCTCCCGCATCGACGTCCGCACGGGGCAGCGGGTCGAGGCCGGCAGGCGCCTGGGCCGGGCCGGCGCCACCGGCAACGTCACCGGCCCTCACCTCCACTTCGAGGTACGGATCACGCCCTACCTGGGGTCCTCGGTGCCACCGCTGCCGTGGCTGCGGAGGAAGGGCGTCGAGGTGGTGCGGGGCCACTGAGCCCGCCGTGGGGCCGGTGACGGCCGTGGCGCCGGGCGAACGGATCGGCCGTAGGGCCGGGCAACCGAACCCGCCATCGGGCCGGGTGACCGAGCCCGCCGCGCGCCGGGCAACCGAGTCGGCCATGGGGCCGGGTGACCGGGCCCCCATGGTGCCGGGCGACCGAGTCCGCCGCGGAGCCGGTAACCGAGTCGGCCATGGGGTCGGGTGGCTGAGCCCGCCGCGGTGCGGGCGACCGAATCGGCTATAGGGCCGGGCAACCGAACCCGCCGCGATGCCGCGCAACCGAATCGGCCCCGCCCATGGGGCCGGGCGGCCGAACCTCCCACGGTGCCGGGCGACCGTGCCCGCCGCGGCCGCTCTGCGGGGAGGGCTCGACGCGGACTTCAGAGAAGTCGACGTGCCGAAGGGTGCGGTGGGCGTCGGTTCGGCTCAGACGGGCCGGGCCGTCGTCCTCGTCGGCTGGTGCACGGCCAGCGACCAGATCACGAACACGTCGATCGCGATCAGGACGATCGACCAGACCGGGGCGTACGGCAGGAACAGGAACTGCAGGATCAGGCTGAGCGAGGCCAGCAGGATGCCGGTGACGCGCGCCCAGTCGGCCCCCTTGAGGATGCCCCACCCGGTGACGGCCAGGACGACGCCGAGGATCAGCAGGATCCAGCCCCAGCCCGTCAGGTTGATCTCGTAGACGTAGTCGCCGATCCGGGCGTACACGTCGTCCTCGGCGATCGCGGCGATGCCCTGGAAGATGGCGAGGACGCCGTGCACCAGCATCAGCACACCCGCGAAGACGACGCCCCCGGCGGCCCAGCCGGTGCCGGCTGCCGCCCCGGCGGGGCGGCCGGCCGGGCCGGGGCCGGAGCGGCCGGTGCCCTGGTGGGACGGGTCCCAGACGGGCGACTCCTGGGGATTGCGTGACTGCGACGGCTGCTCGCTCATGGCCGTACCCCGCTTCTGTGCGCTTCCGGGTGGCTTGTCCACCCCCGACGATCCGTCCGGGCGGAGGCCGCCACCACGAGGGATGGGCCGTCCGGGTGACCCCGGCATGCGGGTGAGCGGGGTCGGCCCTTCACTGGAAAGGACCCGCAGGACGGACGAACCGGACGTTGGAGGCGCCATGGCAGCTCACCGCACGCGCTGGACGAGAGGAGCCGCGCCGGCGGCGGCCGCGTGCAGCGTTCTGCTGTCCGGCTGCACGGACGACACCGACCCGTCGTCCGTGGCCAGCCGCGCCGCCTCCGCCGCGGAGTCGGCCGGCAGCCGGGCCGCGGACGCCTTCGCGTCGGCGACGGCCGAGGCCGGCCGCAGGCTGGACGGCATCAAGGGCGGCGTCGACGCCACGGACGACGTCAAGGTCGGCAGCCCGGCCACCGACGGCGACGGCCGCACCACGGTGCCGGTCACCGCCACCAACCGGGAGGACTCCGCCAAGTCCTTCGCCGTCCAGGTCGACTTCAAGGACGCCTCCGGGAACTGGAAGGACACGGTCGTCGTCACCGTCCCCGACGTCCCGGCGGGCAAGTCGGGCACGGCCACGGCCCGCAGCACGCACAGGTTGTCCGGCGAGGTGCGGGCGGACGTGGCACGAGCGGTGCGGTACTGACCCCTCCCGCGCGGCGCCGGAGCCGTGAGGCCGGGCCCCGCCCACGATCACGAGCTCGACCGGTCGACGCGGGTGGGCGGGCGCGTCGACGCGGGTGGGCGGGGGCGCAGCCGATCATTCCGGGTCGGCCCCCCGGTGCCCCGTGCTGCACCTGGTCGCGGCGCTCGCGCTCGTGGTGGGCGCGGACGCCCTGGACCACGTCGGCAGCGGTATCGCCTACCGCGCGGCGGTGAACGACGGCGGTGCGGATCGTGCCGCCTTCGAGAGGCCCACCACGTCACGCCCGGCTGGTTCTTCTTCCTCACGCCGGAAGACCGCGATCAGTGGCCCACCGACACCGCGTCACCGACCGACACCACGTCCCCCACCGACACTCTTCCCGGCCGCACCACCGTGAAGTAGGCCCCGAAGGCAATGCCCGCCGCCTCCTTCCGGTACTCGGCGAGGGTGCGCAGGGGCTCCGGACCGGATCGGCGGCCCGTCTCCTGGTCGACCATCGTGATGGCGCAGCGGATCGTGCGCTCGGCGAAGGCCAGTTCGGTGCCGGCGATGGCGAGGCGGCCGGCGTCGTCCTCCGTGTGCGGGGCCGGCCAGCCGTCGATCACCACGTTGGGGCGGAAGCGGTTCATGGGGAGGGGCGGGGCGCCCCGCTCCACCAGCCTGCCGTTCAGCAGGTCCAGGCTGGCGCGCGAGACGACGTGCAGGCGGCCGCCGTTGCCGTCCTGCGGGCGGACCAGTCGGCTCGGTGCGCCCAGGACGTCGGTCAGCCAGGCGTCCGCACCGGTCCCGTCGGGCGGCACGTGCAGCGTCTCCCGGTCCGGGGCGCTCAGCCACAGCTCGCCGTCCTTCAGTTCCGGGGTGATCAGGGCCAGGGCCGGGTCCCCCCACTGCCAGCGCAGCTCGCCCGCCTCGTCGACGACCGCGTACGTGCGGTCGCCCCGCAGCCCGGCCGGTGTCACCTCCGCTTCCGTGACCGTGATCCCCGCACAGCCCTTCACCGGGTAGTACGTGATGTCCGCGACCCTCGCCGGCATGCGCAACGCCCCCTCAGTCCGTCACCAGCGCCAGTAAGAAACCGTCGTAGCCCTTCTCCCCACCGTCTGCACCGCCGTCGCCGTCAGTCTCGGGTGCCGGGCGACGAGTTCGGTGAAGCGGCGGACGCCCTGCACGCGGGGGTCGTCGCTGTCCGTGTCCGTCACCGCGCCGTCGCGGACGACGTTGTCTCCGACGATGACGCTGCCGGGGCGGGTGAGACGCAGCGTCCAGTCCAGGTACTCGGGGTTGGAGGGCTTGTCGGCGTCGATGAAGACGAAGTCGAAGGGCCCGGCCGAGTCGTCCACCAGCTCCGGCAGCGTGTCCAGGGCCCGGCCCACCCTCAGGTCCACCACCGCCGCCCTCAGGGCCTCGTCCTCCTCGACCAGCAGGCAGTTGAAGTAGGCGTCCACGGCCGTCCAGGTGTGCTGCGACACCGGATCCCCTCCCTCAGCCGGCCCGACAGGCCGTCAGTTCTCTTCGGGAACTCACCGGGAACTTATCCGCCCTCCCCGAGGCCGTCGACCAACTTTCTGCGGTGACCGGTGAATATCCGGGGCTCCGCGTCCGTACTCCTGTGCGTCAGACCCCGCCGCGCACAGGCGGTGATCCCCTACCGGGCAGGAGGAAAGGTGCGCTTTTCGCGGAACGCGATGGGAACTGCCTTCGTGGGCGGCGCTCTGGGCTTGACCCTCGTGGCCCTCGCCTATCCGTCGATGCTGGGGCTGGAGACGGTCTCCACCTCGAACGAGCGGATCATCGCCAACACCCAGTGGGGGCCGCTGACGGAAGGCGACCGGGACTTCGTGGTCAAGGTGCGCGCGGCCGGACTGTGGGAGTACCCGCTCGGCGTGATCGGGCTCCAGAAGGGGCAGAGCCAGGCGGTGAAGACCGCCAGCGAGCACCTGATCGACGGGCACGCGGCCCTGGACACCACCTGCCGCAAGATCGCGCCCATGCTCAACATCACGCTGCCCAACGTGGCCAGCCCGCAGCAGGTGGGCTTCGTCAACCAGATCAACGCGAAGACGGGCAAGGAATTCGACTACGAGTTCGCCAACATCCTGCGCCAGACGCACGGCTCCATCTTCAACACCGTGGCGAAGGTCCGCTCCACCACCAAGAACACCCTGGTGCGGGCGCTGGCCGACCAGGCCAACGACACCGTCCTCGACCACATCACGGTGATGGAGAAGACCGGCATGGTCGACTTCGACCAGACGCTCTTCCAGCAGACCACCCCGCCGAAGCTGCCCAAATCGGACCTGACCCCGCCGCCACCGCCGGTCGGCCAGCCGCTGGTCGTCCTCACACCGCCGCCCACCGCCACGTCCACCCCGGTGGACATCGACTCCGCGTCCGTGGTGGGCGGGGTCGCCCCGGCCCCCACCCCCACGGTGGGGTAGGCCTCCGCCCGGCTCCCCCTCCTACGCCAGCCAGACCGTCGTGTCCGGCCCGAGCCGACCGTCGCCGTCCAGGGGCACGCTGGTCAGCAGCACCTCCCCGGGCGGCAACGGCACCGGCCGTTCCGACAGGTTGGCGACGCACCGCCAGCCGTCGGAGCGGGAGAAGGCCAGCACGCCGGGCGGGGTGCCGTCCACCCAGACCAGTTCCTCGCCCTCCAGCAACTTGCGGCGCAGGCGCAGGGCCGTCCGGTACAGCTCCAGGGTGGAGCCGTCCACCCCGTCCTGTGCCTCGACCGCGTACCGCGCGAAGGACGGCGGCTGCGGCAGCCAGGCGCCCCCCGCGCCGAAGCCGAACGACGGGCCCGTCCTCGTCCACGGCAGCGGCACCCGGGAGCCGTCACGGCCCTTGCGGACCCGGCCGGTCTGCTCCCACAGGGGATCCTGGAGGACCTCGAACGGCAGGTCGGCGACCTCGGGCAGCCCGAGTTCCTCGCCCTGGTAGACGTACGACGATCCCGGCAGCGCCAGCATCAGCAGGGCGGCCGCGCGGGCACGGCGCAGGCCCGCCTCCTCGTCGACGGGCGGGGCGTGACCGCCGGACATCAGCCAGGCGTTCTCGTCGGTGCCGGGCGGGAGCATCAGGCGTGAGGGGTGGCGGACGACGTCGTGGTTGGAGAGCACCCAGGTCGCGGAGGCGCCGACGGCCCGGGCGGTGGCCAGTGAGGCGGTGATGACCTCACGGATCGCGTCCGCGTCCCACGGCGCTTGGAGGTACTCGAAGTTGAAGGCCTGGTTCAGCTCGTCGGGGCGGGCGTACAGGGCGCGGCGGACGCCCGGGACCCACGCCTCGGCGATCGCCGTACGGGGTGGCGTGTAGCCGTCGAGGAGGCGACGCCAGTCACGGTAGATCGCGTGGACCTCGTCGCGGTCGTAGAAGGGGTGGGTGCCCGGCTCCATCCACACCAGCGCGTCCTCGGCGCTCAGTTCCGCGGCGCCGAGGTCCCGCAGCGGTTCGCTCAGATCCTTGGCGAGGGCGTGGGCCACGTCGACACGGAAGCCGTCGACGCCCCGGTCGGACCAGAAGCGCAGGGTGGTGCGGAAGTCCTCGCGGACCTCCTCGTGGTCCCAGTTCAGGTCGGGCTGCTCGCGGGCGAACAGGTGCAGGTACCACTGGCCGTCCGGGACACGCTGCCAGGCGCTGCCGCCGAAGACGGACTGCCAGTCGGTGGGCGGGTGCTCACCGTGGTCGCCGCGCCCGTCCCGGAAGACGTAGCGGGCGCGTGCCGGGGAGCCGGGGCCGGCGGCGAGGGCCTCCTCGAACCAGACGTGGCGGTGCGAGGTGTGGTTGGGGACGAGGTCGACGATCACCTTCAGTCCGAGGCGGTGGGCCTCGGCGACCAGAGCGTCGAAGTCGTCCAGGTTGCCCAGGCGCGGGTCGACGTCCCGGTGGTCGATGACGTCGTAGCCGCCGTCGGCCAGCTCGGAGGGGTAGAAGGGGCTGAGCCACAGCGCGTCGACGCCCAGCGTGGCGAGGTGCTGCAGCCGCTCGGTGACGCCGTTGAGGTCGCCGAGCCCGTCGCCGTCGGAGTCGGCGAAGCTGCGCGGGTACACCTGGTAGACGACGGCCTGGCGCCACCAGTCGGGGTTGCGGGAGGAGAGGTCGGGCGGGGGCGCGGTCACGGCATCGGTCTCGTGGTCGGGCGCGGAGGCGGTCACGAAATCGGTCACGAACAGAAGCTTGTCCACTTTGCGGGGGTGGGGAACGTCGGGGCGGGGCGCTCCGCGGGTGGTGGGGGTGGGTGACGGGGGGTCGGGGCTGGTCGCGCAGTTCCCCGCGCCCTGTCGGCGTCGGACGCGCCGTTGCCCGAACGGGTGCGGACGCTTCGTGCCGGGGGGCGGGGTCGGTCCTCGGGCGGCTGACGGGCCGTCGGGGGCTGGCCGCGCAGTTCCCCGCGCCCCTGCCGGCGTCGGACGCGCCGTTGCCCGATCGGGAGCGGACGCTTCGTGCCGGGGGGCGGGGTCGGTCCTCGGGCGGCTGACGGGCCGTCGGGGACTGGCCGCGCAGTTCCCCGCGCCCCTGCCGGCGTCGGACGCGCCGTTGCCCGAACGGGTGCGGACGCTTCGTGCCGGGGGGCGGGGTCGGTCCTCGGGCGGCTGACGGGCCGTCGGGGACTGGCCGCGCAGTTCCCCGCGCCCCTGGCGGGGTCGGCCGGGCCGTTGCCCGATCGGGAGCGGACGCTTCGTGCCGGGGGGCGGGGTCGGTCCTCGGGCGGCTGACGGGCCGTCGGGGACTGGTCGCGCAGTTCCCCGCGCCCCTGTCGGCGTCGGACGCGCCGTTGCCCGAACGGGTGCGGACGCTTCGTGCCGGGGGGCGGGGTCGGTCCTCGGGCGACTGACGGGCCGTCGGGGGCTGGCCGCGCAGTTCCCCGCGCCCCCTGTCGGGGTCGGCCGGGCCGTTACTCGAACGGGAGCGGACGCTTCGTGCCGAGGGGTGGTGTCGGCCGTCGGGCGTCGTGGCTGGTCGCGCAGTTACCCGCGGCTCTGTCGGGGCGCTGTCGTCGGGCGGGTTGTTACGGCTTTTCCACTGTTGTCAGCCACAGGCTCACGTAGCGTTCCACGTCCACGTCGAGTGCCACCTCCACCAGTGGCTGTTCGCGGGCGCCGCCGTGGATCTCGGACTCGCCGGGGCGGGGGCGGCGGTCGACGATGGTCTGGCCGCGGGTGGGGCCGGGGGCCAGGGACACCTCGACCGGGAGGAGTTCGGTGGTCAGGCCCGCCGGGTCGGCGACCGCGCAGAGCGCGCCCGCGTCACCGAGTCCGCCCATGGGAGCGGGGTCGCGGGAGGGCTGGGTCGACCCGGCTGGGTCGCGGTGGGCGAGGAGTTCGCCGGCCAGCCTCAGGCGGGGCTCGGAGCTCGCGCGCAGCCGCTGCACGTCCGCAGCCGGGACGAGGACCCGCCTGAACACGTCCAGGCCGTACATCGTGATCGGCACCCCGGCCGTGAGCAGGATCGCGGCCGCCTCCGGGTCGTGCCACACGTTGAACTCCGCGACCGGTGTGGCGTTCCCGGTCGCCACCGCGCCGCCCATGAACACGATCCGCTCGATGTTCCGCACCACCTCCGGGTGCGTCCGCAGGAGCAGGGCGATGTTGGTGAGCGGCGCGGTGGGGACCAGCGTGACCGGCCGCGGCGAGGCGAGGATCTCGCGGCGCAGCAGCGTCACCGCGTCCACGTCGACCGGGACACGGGTCGGCGCGGGCAGCCCGAGGTCACCCATCCCGTCCCGCCCGTGCACCGGGGCCGTACGGAGGGGCTCGATCAGCGGGCGCTCGGCGCCGCGGGCGACCGGGATGTCACCGGCGCCCGCCTGCTCCAGCACGGTCAGGGTGTTGCGCACGACCCCGTCCACGTCGGTGTTCCCGGCCACGCAGGTCACCGCGCGGACGTCCAGACGGGGATGCCGTACGGCGAACAGCAGGGCCAGGGCGTCGTCGACACCCGTGTCGCAGTCGATGATCACCGGGATGGGGTCCGTGGTCACGGCGCGCTCCTCTCACTCCTCGTACGGATAACTCCTCGTACGGATCACTCCTCGTACGGAAGTGACCCTACGCAGCCGACCACAGTTCGGCCCGGCGATCCGCGACCCGGGCCGCGATCCGGTGCAGCACCTCCTCCACCGGCACAGCCCCCGGCCGCCGCCCGTCCCGCAGCCGTACGGCCACCAGCCCGCCGTCGGCCTCCCGCTCCCCGATCACCGCCTGGTACGGCACGAGACGCGCCGCCCTGATGCGGGCGCCCAGGGTGCCCTCGGCCGGGCCGCGCACCTCCGCCCGCAGCCCCCGCGCGATCGCCTGCCGGACCACCCCGTGCGCCCGCTCCTCCTGCGCCTCGCTCACCGGCAGCACCGCCAGCTGCACGGGCGCCAGCCACACCGGGAAGGCGCCGCCGTGCACCTCGAGCAGGTGGGCCACGGCCCGCTCCACGCTGCCGATGATGCTGCGGTGGACCATCACCGGCCGGTGCTTGGCGCCGTCGGCGCCGATGTAGTGCAGGTCGAAGCGTTCCGGCTGGTGGAAGTCGATCTGGACGGTGGAGAGGGTGGCCTCACGGCCCGCGGGGTCGGTGATCTGCACGTCGATCTTGGGGCCGTAGAAGGCGGCCTCGCCCTCGGCCGCCTCGTAGTCCACGCCCGCACCGTCCAGCACCTCCCGCAGCAGCGCGGTCGCCCGGCGCCACAGCTGCGGATCGGCCACGTACTTGCCGCCCTCGCCGGGGAGGGAGAGACGGTGGCGGGAGGCGCGGATGCCGAGGTCGGCGTAAGCACGGGCGATCAGGCCGAGCGCCGCGCGGGCCTCCTCCACCGCCTGCTCCAGGGTGCAGAAGATGTGCGCGTCGTTGAGGGTGATGGCCCGGACACGGGTCAGGCCGCCGAGGACACCGGACAGCTCCGCACGGTGCATGCCGCCCACCTCGGCCATGCGCAGCGGCAGCTCGCGGTAACTGTGCGAGCGGGAACGGTAGATCAGGGCGTGGTGGGGGCAGAGGCTGGGGCGCAGGACGACCTGCTCCGCGCCCAGCTCCATGGGCGGGAACATGTCGTCGCGGTAGTGGTCCCAGTGGCCCGAGGTCTCGTACAGGTCGCGTTTGCCGAGGACCGGCGAGTACACGTGCCGGTAGCCGGCGGCCCGCTCCGCCTCCCGGACGTACTCCTCCAGGGTGTGGCGGACGACGGCCCCGTCGGGCAGCCAGTACGGCAGGCCCGCGCCCATCAGCGGGTCGGTGTCGAACAGGTCCAGTTCGCGGCCGAGTCGGCGGTGGTCGTGCATTTCTGCTCCTCCGGGACGGCCCCGGGCGAGAGGAACGAGCACCCACGACGAAGCCCCGGGGCACTCGCCCCGGGGCTTCGGACATCCAGTGGTCAGCGCGCCGGGACACTCTCCGGCGTCGTCGTGGCGGACAGAGGGGCGCGCTTCATGGGGGGACCGTAGCAAGGGCGTGGGAGGGAGGCGATCGGTTTTCCGGCGAGGGGACGCCCCCAGGGGCGCGGGGAACTGCGCGACCAGCCACGACGGCCCGCCACACGCCCCACGACCGAGGACGCCCCCTGGCACAGACCGGCCACGGCCGAAGCACCGGCCCGGCCGACGCCCCCAGGGGCGCGGGGAACTGCGCGAACAGCCACGACGGCCCGCCACACGCCCCACGACCGAGGACGCCCCCTGGCACGGACCGGCCACGGCCGATCCAGCGCCGGCCCGGCCGACGCCGACAGGGGCACGGGGAACTGCGCGACCAGCCACGACGGCCCGCCACACGCCCCACGACCGAGGACGCCCCCTGGCACGGACCGGCCACGGCCGAAGCACCGGCCCGGCCGACGCCGACAGGGACACGGGGAACTGCGCGAACAGCCAGACGGCCCGTCACCCGCCCGAGTCGAGCCGCCGCGGCCACCCGGCCGCACCAACACCGGTAACCCGGACGGCCCCCCTCGCTGGTCGGCCCCTCCACGCGATGGTGCCGTGAGAGGAGGCACCCCGCGCAGTCCACCGGCCACCGCCCAACGCCACCGCCCATCCAGGAGGCACCCGATGACCCGCCGTCCCGTCCTCGCCTCCGCGCTCTGCCTCACAGGGCTCCTCCTCACCACCAGCGCCTGCGCCACCCTCGGCCTGGAGCACCCTCCGACCGCACGGCCGCCGCTGCCGACCGTGCAGGAGTCGTCGGGCAAGTCCTCCAGCGCGGCCGGCGCCGCCGTCCTCACCGACTCCCAGGCGCGTTCCGCGCTGATCACCGACACCGATCTGGGCGCGCCCTGGACCCCGACACGCGGCGCCGCCACCTGGCGGGACGGCCTGCTCAAGGCGACCACCCCTACCGCGGAATGCCAGAAGCTCCTCGACCGGCTGTACGCCGACGAACTGCTCGGTGGCCCCGCCCGCGCGGTCGTCGCCCTCGACGACCCCGACAGCGGGGCCCAGCTTCGCTACCAGCTCACCGGCCTCCGCCCGGCTCAGGCGGACCGCGCCCTGGACTGGCTGAAGACGCTTCCCGAGAACTGTGCGCGGTTCACGGCGAAGGCGCCGGACGACACCGTGCTCGACGTGACGGTCGGCGAACTGCCCCTGCCGGAGGTCGGCGACGTCCGCCAGGGTCTGCGGGTGACGCTGACCGACTGGAACACCGACGGCGACCCGCTCGCCCTCGCGATCGACGTGGCCGCCGTCCGCGCCGGCCAGGACACCTTCGCCCTCACCAACGGCAGCCTGAACGACGTGCCGAACGAGGCCACGCAGGCGGCGGTGCAGCTGGGGGTGCAGCGGCTGACGGAAGTCCGTAAGCAGGGGCGGGTGCAGGTTTGACGGAGGGGCCGGCGCCCCGTCCGTCACCTGCGGTGAGCCGGCGCACTCGGGGGGTGGGGGTGTCCGTGCACTTGCGTGTGCGGGCACGCGAGGGCTGGCCGCGCAGTTCCCCGCGCCCCCAAACAGGCACGCCTTCGGCAGCCCGACGCTCCGCCGCACCGGGGCACCCCTGCACCCGCCAGCGCGCGCACGCGGCGGCTGAGCGCACAGTTCCCGCGCCCCTCGCCTCCGGCGGACCGACGCCCCCACGACACGGGCATGCCCGTGCGCTTACGGGTGCGGGCACGCCGGGGCTGGCCGCGCAGTTCCCCGCGCCCCCAAGCGGGCACGCCTTCGGCGGCCCGACCCGCCGCCGCCACCGGGGGCACTCGTGCGCCCGCGCCCCCGGCCCGGTTCGTCAGTCCGGGTCGAAGCGGGTGGCGTGGGCCACCACCTCGTGGGCCATGTCCAGGACCGTGCGGCCCTCTGCGAAGGCGTGGGCGCGGAGCAGGGCCAGTGCCTCGTCGGAGGGGACGCCCCGCTGGGCCATGACCATGCCGACCGCCTGGTACACCTCGTCGTGGTCGGTGGCCAGGGGGCTCAGCCAGAGACCGTCGCCGAGGCGGCCCGCCTCCTCGCCGCGGGGCAGCGCCATCAGGGCGACCGTCAGGACGTCGGCCACGAACCGCGCCGTGCTGACCTCGTCGTCGGCCAGCTCGCCGGGGACGTCGCGGTAGAGGTCGAGCGTGCCGACGCACACCGAGCGGTCACCCAGCGGCAGCGCGTACACGGCGCGCACTCCCGCGGCCGCGGCCTGCTGCGCGAACACGGGCCAGCGGGAGGCGTCCCGGCCGGCCGTCAGGTCGCAGGCGAAGACGGGGGCGCCCGTCTCCGCGGCTCGCAGACAGGGACCGTCACCCAGGGTGGCCTGCATCTCCATCAGGTGCGCGGCCCGCTCACTGCTCGCGCTCAGCGGTACGGGCATCCCCTCGCCGCGCAGCGACACGCTCGCACCGCTCACGGGCAGGAGCCGCACGGCCGCCGCGCACAGCCGCTCCGGCACCTCGCCGGGCTCGGCGTCCTGCACTTCCTGGGCGATCACGTCGGTGATCCGTTCCCGGTCCCGATCGCGCACGCCGACCACCTCCGCGTACGCCTGCCGCACACCTTCCCGTCGTCCGGCCGGGTACCCCCCGCCCGCCGCGAAAACCCGGGCCTCTACGCCTTCTCGTAGGGGTCCGCGGGCTGCTTCACGCGGGTGACCTTCGCCGCGTCGAGGACCGGCGGCCAGGCCTCCTCGGAACCGAGCGTGCCCTTCGGGTGCCAGGCGCCGGTGACGGTGATCCAGGTGTCGGCGGGCAGCGCGTCCGCCCCACGGACCTGGACCTTGCTGGTGGTGGCGTCGGCCGCACAGCAGGTGACGGCGAGGCGGGTGAGGTACCAGGTGCCGTCGTCGCCGTGGGTGACGAAACCGGTCATGCGGACGGTGCGGCCCTTCAGGGAGCGGCCGCTGTCGTAGACCGCCCGTGAGCTGAACTCCGCGAGGGTGAGTTCCACGGGGTCCTCGGCCGGGAGCGCCGGGAAGGTCCCCACGCCCTGCGCGGCCCGTTGCGCGGCCTCCCGGTCGGCGCTGTAGGAGCCGAGGGCGGGGGGCGGGAAGAGGAGGAGGGCGAGGGCGGGGAGGGCGAGGAGCCAGGCGAGGCGGGAACCGGCGGGATGGTGGGCGTGCCCGTGCGGCTCC
The DNA here is from genome assembly GCF_044548445.1 of Streptomyces sp. NPDC052016. NCBI lineage: Bacteria > Bacillati > Actinomycetota > Actinomycetes > Kitasatosporales > Streptomycetaceae > Streptomyces > Streptomyces sp. NPDC052016. The sequence continues at coordinate 58,462 of NZ_JBIUBX010000036.1, read as the reverse complement.
CGATCGCCGTCGGCCCCCGTCTGCTCGTGCGGCTCCCGATCGCCGTCGGCCCCCGTCTGCTCGTGCGGCTCCCGATCGCCGTCGCCCGCGCGCCCATGCGGCTCCCGATCACCGTCGGCCGCGTGCCCGTCCTCGCGGGCGTCCGGCGTGCGGCTCCGCAGGGCCGCCGTCAGCAGGCCCAGCAGGACCAGCGCCGCCCCCGAGACGACCAGGTACGGCCGCAGTCCCGCCTGCACGTAGCGCAGGTACAGCTCGCTGAAGAGGGTGATGCGCAGGACCGCCCCTCCGGTCAGGAGGAGCAGTACCGCCGGTCCGTACCGCTGCGTCACAGCAGCCACCACCCCACGAGCACACTGGCCGTCACGGCCACCACCCAGGTGACGGACGCGAACCTCACCGCGAAGGAGCGGCCGAAGGTGCCGGCCTGCAGGGCGATCAGCTTGAGGTCGACCATCGGCCCGACCACCATGAACGCCAGCCGCGCGCTCGCCGGGAACGCGCTCAGGGAGGCGGCGACGAAGGCGTCGGCCTCGCTGCACACGCACAGCACGACCGCCAGCAGGGCCAGCAGCGGCACCGCCACCCAGGCGGAGCCGGTGAACACCTCGAGCACGGAGCGCGGGACTACGATGTTGAAGGTCGCCGCGGCCGCCGCGCCCAGGACGAGGAAACCGCCGGCGTGCAGGAAGTCGTGCTGGAGGCCGGTGAGGAAGGCGCGGACGCCGGTGGCGTGCGCGGCCGGCCGGCGCGGCAGGCGCAGCCACTTCTCCCGGCCGAACCTCGCCCACAGCCAGCCCATGACCACGGCGGTGCCGAGCGAGGCGACGAGGCGGGCGAGGACCATCTCCGGCCGGCCCGGGAAGGCGATCGAGGTCGCGACCAGCACGACGGGGTTGATCGCGGGCGCCGACAGGAGGAAGGCGAGGGCCGCCGCCGGGGCCACCCCGCGCCGCATCAGGCTGCCGGCCACCGGCACGGACGCGCACTCGCAGCCCGGCAGCACGGCCCCGGCCACGCCCGCGACCGGCACGGCTAGCGCCGGCCTGCGCGGCAGCAGCCGTCTGAGCGCCCGTTCCGGCACGAAGGCGCCGATCGCCGTGGAGACGACCGTCCCGAGGAGGAGGAAGGGCACGCCCTGGACCGCGATGGCGGTGAAAACCGTCCACCAGGCGGCCACGGGCGGGGTGTACAGGTCGAGGGCGAGCGTCGGGCCCAGGACGGACACGACGGTCGCGACGGCGATCAGCGCGGTGCCGCCGAGGACGGCGTACACGAGCGCGCGCACGGCCAGGCGGAGGCCGTCGGCCACTGTTCGTTCGTTCTGCACTCGGTATCCCGCCGGTCGTCGTCGCGGCGACGCTAACCAGGGCGGCTGTGCGACACCCCGGGATCGGCGGAGAGAAACCTGTGGGGAGCGCGGGTCTGCCGGGGCGGGGGCATCGGTCACGGGCGCTCGGGCGTCCCACCTCCGGGGCGCGGGGGACTGCACGTCCCACACGGGCGCGGGGGAAGCGCTTCCCATACGGGCGCGGGGGATTGCACGTCCCATACGGGCTCGGGAAACAGCACGTCCCACACGGGCGCGCGGAACAGCGCGTCCCACACGGGCGCGCGGAACAGCGCATCGCTCAGGGGCGCGGGGAACCGCGCGAGCGGCCACCGGTACCCGCACCCGCCGCCCCTACAGCGGTGGCTGGGCCGGGGCCGGTCCCAGGGTCGTCGTCCCGGGCGCCGTACGGTGGCCCAGGCCCGTCCGGTAGGCGTCGAGTGCGGCCTCCACCCGACCGGTGCGCCGCAGCAGATCGCCGAGGAGGCGGCACAGGTCGGCGAGGTCGCCGACGGCTCCGGCCCGCTCCAGCAGGCTCAGGGCACGGACGTAGTGCTCCTCGGCGGTCTCCGTGTCGCGGGCGTCCTCGGCGATGATGCCGAGCAGGCGGTGCGCGGCGGCGGAGTGCACGGCACCGCGCTCGGGAGAGAGATCGCCGAGCACGCCGTGCAGCAGCTCGGCGGCCTCCTCCGACTTGCCCCTGCGGTGCAGGACGTCCGCCAGCTCGACGGCGACCTGGCTGGTGTAGAGGGCGGCGCGCTGGGCGGAGAGCATGGCCTGGGCCTGTCTCAGCTCGTCCTCGGCGTTCTCCAACCGGCCGTTCTGGGCGTAGACGTAGCCGCGCATCCAGTGGCAGTTGGCCAGCTCGGTGCGCAGCTGGAGCTGACGGTAGAGCTCGGCGGCCTTCGCGAGGGAGGTGTCGGCCTCGGCGAGGCGGCCCTCGGCGAGCAGGGTGCGGGCGACGGACCGGTGCATCCGGGCGACGAGCGCCGGGTCGGCGACCTGGGGCGCGAGCGCGAGGGCGAACTCGGCGGCCTGGGCGGCGCGGGCGTGGGCGCCCATGTCCATGTACGGCCCGATGACCGAGGCGTACAACAGGAGCAGGGCGTCGGGGTCGTGCAGTCCGCCCCGGTTGAGTTCGTCGAGGGTGGACTCCAGCAGGTAGACGGCGTAGCGCAGCTCACCGGCGAGGTAGTGGGAGACGGCCCGGCCGCGCAGCGCGGGCACCCGGGCCGGGAGAGGGGCGTGCGCGAGGCGGGACTCGGCGCGCTCGAAGTACCGGCGGGCCGTCTCCAGGTCGCCGGTGTCGATGCCGCACTCCCCGAGGCCGAGCAGGGCGGTGGCCTCCTCCTCGACGAGTCCGTGCTCCTCCGCCTCGGCGAGCAGCAGTGTGTACTGGCGGGCCGCCTCCTGTGCGTCCCCCGTGGCGAGGGCGCGCTGGGCCTCGGTGAGCCGCAGCCGCAGATCGGTCACGAGCCGCGCCGACCGTCCGGTCGCCAGTTCCTCGAAGTCCACGCCGAGCCGGTCGGCGATGTGCTTGAGCGCCTCGTCTGAGGGCCGTACCCGGCCCGCCTCGAGCGTCGAGACGTAGGCAGGGGTGTAGGTCGGCTGGGCCAGCTGCCTCTGGGTCAGCCCGCGCTCGACGCGCAGCCGCTGCACCCGGCGTCCGATGACCTCCGGTTCGTCCCGCTCTCGCACTCCCGACTCCCCCCAACCGGCCTTGCGCGTCTTGCCGTTGGCCACGCGGAGCCCCTAGGTTAAACGGCGTATTAAGCATGTTTAATACACGGCTGACGCCAGCAGTCGTGGCAGAAGTCGCTTTTTGACCGCCGTAGTCGCCGACGTTGCGAGGTTGCCGTGCTCGGACGCACCACCAGCGCACCCTACGGACGCTCCTCGGGCCGGTACGCCAGAGCCGTCGCGGCGGCGGTCCTCGCCGTGGCGGCCCTGATCACCGCGGCCAACGCGGTCCCGGCCCACGCGGCACCCGACGAGCCGGCACCGGCGGCGGCGCGGGACGAGGTACGTCGCGGGTAGAGGGGCCTCGCCCTCCTGACGGTCCGCCCCGAACCCGTTCCCGCGCGGACCCGTTACGGTCCCTCCCGGCCCCGGCCCCGACATCGACACCTCGCCGGCGGACGCCGGCGCCCGCCCCCGCGGACCGGTTCCACGGTCCCGCGACGGCCGGTGGCCGGTCCGGCCGCCCGGGCGGTTCAGCCCTGGGTCTGCAGTTGCCGCAGCTGGCGGTGGACGTGGTCCAGGGCGCCCTCGCGGCGACCCGGGACCCGGCCGCGGAGGCCGGCCAGGGCGGGGCCGAGTGCGCGGGCGCGGGAAGGATCCGTGATGCGGCCCCACTGGTGGTGCGCCCGGTCCACGGCCGCCTCCACCGCGGGCGCGTCGGCCGGCTGCCCGGCGGCCAGCCGCGCATCGGCGACCGCCATCCAGGTACGGCAGCTGCGCTCCGCGTCACCCGCGAACATCGCCAGGTCGGCCCGCACCTCGGTCCAGTGCAGGGCCTGCTCCGACCCCGGCCCGTGCGCGGCCGCGGCGGCCTGCTCCCAGCGGGCGGCGAGGGCGTCGGCGTCGGCGTGGTGACCGGACCGGACCGCGGTGCTGATGGCGGCGTGGGGGTCGTTGCCGGGCGGGGGCGCTTCGGCCGGCCCGCCCGGGGGCGCCCCCTCCGGGACTCGGGGACCCGGCCCGTGCAGGGCCGGAACGGGGGGCTGGGAGCGGGAGTCCCGGGGGGCGGGCAGGGAAGGCGCGGCCGGGGCGAGACCCACGGCGGGCGTCACGGCCGGGGCGGGAGCCACAGCCGAGGGGTGAGGCGCGGCCACGGCGGGCGCGACGCCCATGACGGGCCGGCCCACCGGGCCGGGCACCGCATACGCCCCGGTGCCGGCGCCCACACCGGACAGCACCAGGTCCCCCACCTCGCCCTCCCCTGCGATCCGGGCCAGCGCCATCTGGTGCAGTTGCTCCACCGGCGGCCTCCCGCCACTGCGCAACACCGTCGCGACCGCCTTCATGTACGTCGGCGCGGCCACCTTCCGCCGCCCCACCGGCGGTGCGACACGGCCGTGCACGGCGACCCCGGGTCCGCAGTCCAGGGCGTGCCCGCGCAGCCACCCCCAGGTCTCCGCGTCGGCGTGCAGGTCGACCAGGAGCGTGGTGGATCCGGCCTGCCGCAGCCGCAGTTCCTCCCGGAACCAGTTCCAGGGGAAGGCCGTGTACCGGACGGTCGCCGGCGTCGTACGGGCCAGCGCGAGATGCGGCAGCCGCTGGCGGCGGTCGAGCTGGAGCTGGCCGGTGACGAACAGGGTCAGCGGGCCGGGAGCGGCCGCGGCGGCCCGCAGCCGGGTCAGGACGGCCTGCGGCTCCAGCGGATCGGCCAGTTCCACGACGTTCGCGGTGTCGGCGCCGGACAGCACGGCGGGCGGCACGGCCGCGAGCACGGGGAGGACGGACGCCGCGTCCACCAGGCATCCCTTGCCCACGGGTGAGGCCGCGAGCAGCAGCACGGTTCCGGGCATGGTCCCTCCCCCTGTCGATCACGTACGTCAGCACCGTAACCGCTGCTGGTGCAAAGGTGGGCCTCAGGTCTGCAAACGTCCCAGTACGGGGCCTTCGTCGGCCTCCGCCCCCGCACGCCGTACCGCGAAGATCGTCGTGTCGTCCTCGAGGTGGCCGCCGGTGTGGCGCAGGGTGCTCTCGCGGACGTGGGCGACCAGGCGGGCCGGCTCGGCGGTGCGGGCGTCGCGGGCGAGGGCCTCGACGAGGTCGTCGGCGAGCGGGTAGAAGGCGCCGGCGGGGTCCCGGGCCTCGGTGACTCCGTCGGTGACCAGCAGCAGGGTCTCCTCGGCGGCGAGGGCGGTGCGCAGGACGGGCGGCAGCCCGCCGCCGGCGAGTTCGCCGAGGCCGAGGGGCAGGCCGTCGCCGAGCGGGAGGATCCGTACGCCCGCCGGGCCGACCGCGAGCGGCGGCTCGTGGCCGAAGTCGACGACCTCGACCGCGCTGTCGTCGTCCTCGGGGAAGCCGATCAGGACGGCGGTGGCGAAACGGTCGCCGTCGTCGCGGCCCAGGGCGGTGGTGTGGGCGCGGTGGCGGTGCATCCGGGTGTCCAGCCGGCCGGCGACGGTCCGCAGGTCCGGCTCGTGGTAGGCGGCCTCCCGGAAGGTGCCGAGCAGCGCGGCCGCCGCCTCCACCGCGCCCAGCCCCTTGCCCTGCACGTCGCCGAGCAGGACCCGGGTGCCGTGCGGGCCGGGCTGGATGTCGTAGAAGTCGCCGCCCACGCGGGCGACCGCGTCGGCGGCCAGGTACACCGCCGCGTGGTCGAGGCCGCCCCAGCCGGGCGGCAGCGGGCGCAGCACGGTACGGCGGGTGGTCTCGGCGATGTTCCGCATGTGCCGCATCCGCCGCTCGCCGCGCACCCGGACGTAGCAGGCGATGGCGGAGAGGATCCCGCCCACGAGGACGAGGACGAAGTCGGCGAGCCCTCCCCGGTACTCGTCCGGCCAGGCGGCGTCCGCGGCGAGGTACGTGACCATCGCCAGCACCGCGAAGAGGACCGTCGTCCACACCCCGCACAGCGCGGCGGCGATGGCGGCGACGAACACGCACCACGAGACGATCCTCAGCTCACCGGTGGTGTTGAGGTCGACGACGGCGATGACGACGAGCATCCCCAGCGGCACCAGCCAGGTGACGCTGCGGCCGCGGACCTGCAGGAGCTGATGGCGTGGCAGGACGACGTCGCGCCGGGCCCGCGGGTCGCGGTCGTGCAGCCCCTGGCCCCGCTTCATGAGGTCAGCGAAACACGGGCGGGGGCCGTCCGCATCCGGGCAGCCGACTTGCCGCCGCCCGCGCCCAGGTGTGCCCTGGAAGCCGGGGGCGAGGAGAGAGGAGTGCTCTCATGGCTCACGCGGCACCCGCATCGGGCACGCGGCCGGGTCCCACCCCGTCGACACCACTGCCCGACGTCTTCAGTGCGCGGACGCACCAGATCGCGAAATGGGCGACGCCCGCCGTCATGGGGCTCGTCTACGGCTACTGGGCCGCCGCCAACCAGCGCAGAGGCGGGCCCGTCACCGGCTGGAACATCCTGTTCGGCTTCGTGACCGCGCTCGTCTTCGCCGCGCTGTACATCGCCGTACGCGCCGTGGCGCCGCGGATGAAGCGGGAGATGCGCGCCCTGCTGTGGGCGGCGTTCGCCGGCTGCGCGGTCGGTTTCCTGCTCAACCAGACCGGAGCGAGCGTGGCGTGGTGCACGGGCATGGGAGTGGTGACCGCGGCCAGCATGTTCGCGGTGCTGTTCTACCGCTACTACACGCACGAGGACGCGGAAGGCCACCGCGTCCGCTGACCGTCGGCGACCACGGGCAGACGTGGGCCCCGGCCGTTCCACGCCGGGGCCCACGTTTCCCTCATCCCTCCACTCACCGCGCGAGCGGGATCCACTCCCACCCGCCCGACGAGGTTCCGGAAACACTGACGCTCCACGCGCTCGAGAAGGTGAACTCCCGGTCACCCGACGGCACGGAGCCGGCGGCGGATGCCTGCCGCACGGTCAGGGCCGTCTCGTGGGCGAGGGTGACCAGGACCGGATCGCCGGTCGAACCGACGCTTCCCCGTCCTTGGGCAGAGGTCGGCGGGGCTGCCGCCGCAGTGGTTCCCGCCGTGCCGACGGCGAGGACGCCACTGGTGAGCAGGGCCGCGGCCAGAGTCCGCAGGGCCGGAGCAGTGCGCATGATCGGCCTCCTTCTCCCCACCTCCATGAGACACCCGTTCGGGTGAACCCTCCACCGGAGGGCGCGGAGCCCGGTGACGCCAAGGGCACCCGAGTGGCGGATCACCGCTGGCGCGCCCGCCCCCGCCCGCCGTTGCCTGGAAGGGTGTCCCGACGCCTGCGGACCGCCGTCTCGGCCGTCCTGATCGCCCTCGCCTGCCTCCTGCTGCCGTTCGGCGCGTTGGCGGTCTGGGCGGCGTACGGCCTGACGGACACGGGCCGTTACGTCAGCACGATGGCTCCCCTGGCCTCCGACCCGGCCGTACGGGACGAGGTCGTGGACACGGTGGCCGACGGCATCCTGCGCCGGGCCTCCGCCGAACAGCGCCGCCCCCTGCATCCCGAGGTGACCCCCTTCGTGCGCGACGCGGTGCGCTCCTTCACCCACACCCCCGCCTACCGGCGGGTCTGGGACGCGGGCCACGAGGAGGCGCACAAGGCCGTCATGACGGCACTGCGCGACGACCGGGGCGGACGGGGCGACCGGGTCACCGTGGACCTCGCCCCGGTGGCCGCCCGCCTCGAACGGCAACTCGCCGCCGAGCACGTGCCGTTCGCCGACAGACTCCCGATCCCCCACACCCGCCTCGTGCTGCTCCCCGCCGACGACCTGGCCGCGCTCCGGAAGGGCTACCACGTGCTGGACCTCGCCGCTCTCTGGCTTCCCCTCGCGGCCGTCGCCCTCGCCGTCACCGGCATCACCGTGGCGGCCTGCCGCCGCCGCGCCCTCACCGCGACCGCCCTCGGCACGGCCCTCGGCGGCGCCTTCCTCGCGCTGGCCGTGCTGCTCGGCCGCCACCTCACCCTCGCGGACCTCCCCGACCAGAGCCACCGTCCGGCCGCGGCCGCCGTCTACGACGCGCTCACCGCGACCCTGCGCACGGCGTCCTGGGCGCTGCTGGCGCTGGGCGCGGCGGTCGCGGGCGGGGTGTGGCTGGCCCGGCGGGTCCGTGTCCGCCGGTTCCCGCCCGTCCACCCCCCGGGCTCCGTGGACGCGGGGGCGACCGTCCCCCTGGGGTTCCACCCCGGCCCCCGGCCATTGCGCCCGCCCACCCGGCCGACCCGGTAGGCGCCTCGGCCTGAGTCCCCCGGCGACCCCGGTGGGACTCCGCCCCGCGCACGCCGACGAGCTCTCCCTCAGCCCGGCCCCACGCCTCGTGCGATCCCCGCCAGCACCTCCAGCGACCGCGCCAGCTCCTCCTCGCCCGCCGACGCGAGCCCCAGCCTGACCGCGTCCGGGGTGCGGTGCGGGTCGACGGTGAAAGCGGTGCCCGGGGTGACGGCGACGCCGTGGGCGGCGGCCGCCGCGGTGAAGGTGTCCGCGCGCCAGGGGGCGGGCAGCTCCCACCAGGCGAAGTAGCCGTGCGGGTCGGTCCGCACGGTGAATCCGTCCAGGCGGGCGGCGAGCAGACGTTGCCGTCGCGCCGCGTCGGCCCGCTTCGCCGCCACCAGACGGGCCACGGTCCCGTCCCCCGCCCACCGCACGGCGGCCTCCAGCGCGAACCGCCCCGCGCTCCACCCCCCGGACCGCACGGCGTCGGCCACCGCCTCCACCCGCTGGGGCGGTACGACGAGGAAGCCGACGGTCAGCCCGGGCGCGACCCGCTTGGACAGTCCGTCGACCACCAGGGTCAGCCCGGGTGCGTGGGCGGCCAGGGGAGTGGCGTCCGGGTCCGGGCGGAGGAAGGACCAGATGCGGTCCTCGACCACGGGCAGATCCAGGTCCTGCGCCTGCCGCGCGAGTTCGCCCATCCGCCGCTCACTCGTGGCCAGCGAGGTCGGGTTGTGCAGGGCGGGCTGGAGGTAGAGGGCGGAGAGAGGAGCCGCGCGGTGGGCGGCGGCGAGGGCGTCCGGGCGCAGGCCCTCGCCGTCACCGGCGATCGGCACCAGCACGATGCCCAGCCGGGCGGCGATCTCCTTGACCAGCGGGTACGTCAGCTCCTCCACACCGACCCGGCACCCCGGCCGGGCCAGCGAGGCGAGCGCCGCGGCGATGGCCTGGCGGGCGTTGCCCGTGAAGAGGAACCGGCCGGGGTCGGGGCGCCAGCCGGGGAGGGCGAGCAGGCCGGCGGCGGCCGCGCGGGCGGCGGCGGTGCCGTCGGCGGGGGCCGGCCGCACGGCCTCCGTCAGCATGTCGGGCCGCAGGAGCGGCGCGAGGGCGGGTGCCAGCAGCTCCGACTGCCCGGGTGCGCACGGGTAGTTGAGCTCCAGGTTGACCGGGGCGGCCGTCGCCGTCTCGACGAGTGCCCGCGCCTGCCCGACCGGCGGTGCGGCCCGCACGAAGGTCCCGCGCCCGACCTCGCCCACCACCAGCCCCCGCCGCACCAGCTCGCCGTAGACCCGCCCGGCCGTGGAGGGCGCGATGCGGTGCCGTCGCGCGAACCACCGTTGCGGCGGAAGCTGTTGGCCGGGCCGGAGCCGTCCGGTGGCGATGTCGTCGGCGATGCGGTCGGCGATGCGCCGGAAGTCGCCCATCCGAGGCCCCCCTTGGCGGAGACGGCGAGGTCGCACGGCACACATTGCACCGAGGGCAAAGATCTTATTGCTCCGAGAAGTCGGGCCGTCCTAGGGTCGAACACATGGCACCCTTCCTCGCATACGAGGACAAAGGAGCGGATTCCCCTCTGCTCCCCTTGGTCCTCGTCCACGGCCACCCCTTCGACCGCACGATGTGGAACCCGCAGATCGAGGCGTTCGCCCCGGCCCGCCGGGTGATCGCGCCCGACCTGCGCGGTTACGGCGCCTCCCCCGTCCACCTGGGCGTCACCCACCTCTCCCGCTTCGCGGAGGACATCAGGGAACTGCTCGACGCCCTCGCGGTGGACGCCTTCGTCCTGGCCGGACTGTCGATGGGCGGCCAGATCGCCATGGAGTGCTACGACCGCTTCGGCGACCGCGTCCGGGGCCTGGTCCTCGCCGACACCTTCCCCACCGCGGAGACCGCCGCCGGCAAGGTCTCACGGCGCGAGACGGCCGACCGGCTGCTGGCGGAGGGCATGCGCGGCTACGCCGACGAGGTGCTGGAGAAGATGGTCGCCCCCTCCGCGGACCCCGAGGTCAAGGCCCACGTCCACCGCATGATGACGTCCACCTCCCCCGAGGGCGCCGCGGCGGCCCTCCTCGGCCGCGCCGAACGCCCCGACTACCGGGCCCTGCTGACCCGGGTCACCGTCCCCGCCCTCGTGGTGGTCGGCGCGGACGACGAGTTCACGCCGGTCGCGGACGCCGAGGCGATGCACGCGGCCCTGCCGCACTCCGAACTGCGCGTGATCGACGGCGCGGCCCACATGCCGAACCTGGAGCGGCCCCAGGAGTTCAACGCGGCCCTGGGGGCGTTCCTGGAGCGGGTGGACGCGGAGGCCGCGCGGGGCGCGGCCGGCGCCCTGGACGCGATGGACGGCGGGAGGTGATCCCTTCGCCGGGTGACGGCCTCGCGGGTACCGTCGCACCCCATGAGCGAGACGACGACCACCCTCTGGCGCCCCACCGGCCCCGAGGAGCTGGCCCTGGTGGAGGCCTCCGGGTGGACGGCCTGGCCGCCGCGGCTGCCCGAGCAACCGATCTTCTACCCGGTCCTCGACGAGGACTACGCGGTCCGGATCGCCCGGGACTGGAACGTCCCCGCGTCCGGGGCCGGTTACGTCACCCGGTTCGAGGTCGACAGCGCCTTCCTCGAGCGGTATCCGGTGCGCCGGGCCGGGGGAGAGACCATCCTGGAGCTCTGGGTACCGGCGGAGGAGCTGGATGAGTTCAACGCGCACATCGTCGGACGCATCGAGGTCGTCCGGGAGTTCCGCTGACGTGCCCGACGGACGGCGCGGGGGGCGCCTGTTCGGGGGCTGGTGCGCGGGGCTGCTGTTCGCCGGGGTGAGCGTGGTCGTGGGGTGCCGGGCCGCCGACACCGACGCCTTCACCCCCGTACCGCAGCTCCTCGCCTTCCTGCCGTGGCTGCTCGTGCCGGCCGGGCTCGGGGTGCTGCTGTCCCTGCTCGCCCGCTGGTGGACCGGGCTGGTGTGGGGGGTCGTGCTGCTCGCGCTGCTGGCCTGGTTCGTCGAGCCGTACGGGAGGACCGGCGAGCCCGAGGGGCCGCCGGTCGCCCGGCTGCGGGTGCTGACGTCGAACGTCGAGTTCGGGTGGGCGACGGACGCGCTGATCGCGGCCGTGCGCCGGGAGGAACCGGACGTGGTCTTCGCGCAGGAGTGCGAGTACGGCTGTCAGGCGGCGGTGACGCGGGAGCTGGGCGGCACGTATCCGCACCGACGGGCCGTGGAGGGCGACACCTCCGTCGGGTCGATCATCCTCAGCCGTTTCCCGCTCACGCCCGCCCCCGTCGTGCCCGGCCGCATGGGCATGCCCGGGGCCGTCGCCGACGTCGACGGACACGCCGTACGGCTCCAGCTCGCACATCCGAAGCCGCCGCTGCCCCGCCAGGTCACCCTGTGGAAGCGGGAGCTGGGCCGGCTGAAGGACTTCGCCGCCCGGCACCGCGACGACGGGCCCCTGATCCTCGCCGGCGACTTCAACGCCTCACAGGACCACGCCGCATTCCGCCGCATCCTCGACACCGGGCTGTACGACGCCGCCCGGCTCGCGGGCCGGCACCGCGAGCCGAGCTGGCCCACCCGGACCACACCGGCCCTCGGCACCCAGATCGACCACGTCCTCGTCTCCGAGGAGTTCTCGGCGAACCGGGCCCGCTTCCTGGACCTCCCCGGCACCGACCACCGCTCACTGCTCGTGGACGTCACGCTCCACAAGCCCCGCTGAGGCGGACCCGGAGGAGGCCGGCGCGGCAAGGCGATCACCTCACCGCACCGGACCCGCGAGGCGTCAGACGCCGATGTCCTCGCCGTCCCGCCGCCACACGGCCACGACCGCCGGGCGCACGATCTTCCCGGGGCCGTCCGGCCAGGTGCTCGCCGGCTTCTCCACCGACGCCCCGTCGATCTCACCCGGGTGCTGCACGGCGACCAGCACCCGTCGCTCCTGGATGACCGGACCGCAGGTCTCGGCGCCCTTCGGCACGGTCAGGAACTGCTTCAGCTCACCGCGCCGCTCCCCACGCGTGGCGACACCGAAGAGGCCGTCGTGCGAGCCGAGCTGGGCGCCGTCCGTGGAGATCCACAGGTTGCCGTAGGGGTCGAAGGCCACGTTGTCCGGGCAGGAGATCGGGCTGACGTCGTCCTTCGGGAAGCCCGCGAAGTAGGTCGCCGGGTCGTCCGGGTCACCGGCGACCAGGAAGAGCGACCAGACGAAGCTCGTGCTCTCCGGCCGGTTCCAGCGCTCGGTGAGCTCGAGCACGTGCCCGTGCTTGTTGGCGTTGCGCGGGTTGGCCTCGTCCGCCTTGGCGTTCGAACCGACACCGCGGTTGCTGTTGTTGGTGAGGGCGACGTACACCTTGCCGGTGACCGGGCTGGGCTCGATGTCCTCCGGCCGGTCCATCTTCGTCGCGCCCACCTTGTCACCGGCGAGCCGCGTGAAGACGAAGACCTCGTCGGCGGTCATGCCCTCGACGTGCGAGACGGCGCCGTCGGCCGTGGCGGTGGCCAGCGGGATCCACTGGCCACTGCCGTCGAACTCGCCGTCGTTCGGCAGCTTGCCCGTGCCGTCGATCTCGACGGCCGGGGAATCGCCGGTGAGCTTGGCGACGTACAGCGTGCCCTCGTCGAGCAGGGAGAGGTTGTGCTCGCGCACGGACCGGGAGGTGCCGTGCCGCATCCGCTTGCTGCTCACGAACTTGTAGAAGTAGTCGAAGCGCTCGTCGTCGCCGGAGTACACGACCGGCCGGCCGTCGTGCGTCAGCCGCACGGTCGCGGCCTCGTGTTTGAACCGTCCGAGGGCGGTGTGCTTGCGGGGCGTCGACGTCGGGTCGTACGGGTCGAACTCGACGACGTACCCGAACCGGTGCACCTCGTTCGGCTCCTGGGCGACGTCGAACCGCTTGTCGAAGCGTTCCCACTTCCGCTCGGTGGCGCCGGTCCCGATCCCGTACCGCTTGTCCGTGGCCCGGCCGCTGTTGGCGAAATACTGGTTGAAGTTCTCCTCGCCGTGGAGGGTGGTGCCCCACGGGGTGGTGCCGCCCGAGCAGTTGTTGAGGGTGCCGAGGACCTTGGTGCCCGTCGGGTCCGCGGACGTCTTCAGCAGCGCGGAGCCGGCGGCCGGCCCGGTGATCCGGAACTCGGTGGTGGCGGTGACCCGCCGGTTGAGCGGGTGCCGCGGCACGGCGACCAGCTTGCCCGTCCTGCGGTCCCCCTCCACCACGACCGCGGACAACCCGTGCGCGGCCCAGGCGATCTCGACCTGCTCCCGGGTCGGGTTGGCGGCGTCGTACCCCCGGAACATGAGGATCTCGTCGGTGTACTCGTGGTTCGCGACGAGCAGCTGCCGGTTCCGCTCCCCCGGCAGCGGCAGCAGCGCGAGGAAGTCGTTGTTGTAGCCGAACTGCCCCGCCTGGGCGGCCGGGGTCTGCTTCTCCGGGTCGAAGGCCGGCGCACCCCGCAGGATGGGCTCGCCCCAGCGGATCACGACGTTCTGCGCGTAACCGTCCGGGACGGTCACGGCATCGGCGGTGTTCGGCGCGACACTGCTGTAGCGCAGGCCGCGCGCGGCTTTGCCCGGCTTGGACGGTTTCCCGTACGACGCAGCCCCCGCCTCCGGGGTCGCCGCCGTGGCCGGACGCGCCCCGGCGACGCCCGCCGCACCGGCGGCTCCCGCGACGGTGACGACGGCCGCGGCACGCATCATCGAGCGGCGGCTGAGGGCCCCCGCGATGACGTCACCGACGTACTCGTTGTCACTGGTGTTGGGCACCTCGTGGAAGCAGGCGTCACCACACCGGAAACGGCAGGTCATGGCGGATCGACCGCCCGGATGCGACTGGGACGGCGTTCCGATCAGCGGCAGCAGCTTGCGCACCTTGTATCTCCCCTTGCGTGCCCGTGGTGTGAGCGTGACGGTAAGGGGACGTATGTGCGGAAGTGCTTACGCAGAGTGAACGGCGGGTGAACCCCCGGCAGCCGGACGGATGTTGACGGAGCGCCGACGCGGTGTTGACACACCGCCCTTCCGGCCACTCACCCCTCCCCAAGATCGCCACTCGGGGCCGCTAACCTTACGTGTCCGTCCTGGCCAGGGATTACGGGCATCAACTCACGCGAAGGGTTGCGCACATGGGCATTCTCACTCTCCTGCGGAACGCGTTCGGCCGCTCACGCAAGACGCGCACGGCCGAGGCAGAGGGTGCGGAACGGGTTCCTTCGCAGGGAGCACCTTCGCAGGCGACGACTCCGGCAGCCTCCCCCACCGCCCCCGAGCCGACCGCCCAGGAGCCCACCCCCCAGGTCCCCGAGCCCCGCACGGAGGCCCGTACGGAGGCCCGCACGGAGGCCCTCCAGGAACACGAACTGGTCGCGGCAGCCTTCGACAACGTGACCGTCCCGAAGCCGTCCCGCCCGGCGGCGGAGCCGGTGACGGAGGAGCCGGTTTCGGCAGAGGGCAAGGCGGCGGAGCCGGTCGCGGCGAAGGCTGAGGCGGCGGCGGAGGTCGCAGAGGCCAAGGCCGAGGCGGCGGAGGCCGAGGCGGACGCGAGTGTGACGGAGCACGCGGAGGCGGTCGCGGCGGAGGCCGAGAAGGCGGAGCCGGTCGCAGCGGAGGCCGAGGAGGCGGAGCCGGTCGCAGCGGAGGCCGAGGAGGCGGAGCCGGCCGCGGTGGAGCTCGCGGAGGCGAAGGCCGAGGCCGCGAAGGCCGAGGCGGACGCGAGCGAGACGGAGCCCGCGGCGGGGGCTGAGGAGACGGCGCCGGTCGTCGAGGATTCCGCGGCGCATCCGGCGGAGGAGGCTTCGGCGAAGACGGTGGCCGAGGAGCCGGCGCCGGTGGACGAGAAGTCTGAGGCGAAGGCGGACTCCGAGGCGGAGGCCGAGCAGGCCGCCGCAGAGGCCACCCCTGAGGCCGAGCCCGAGGTCGAGCCGGTGGCTGCGGACGCCCCCGCGGAGACCGAGGTCGAGTCCCAGCCGGAGGCCGAGGTGGAGCCGGTCGCCGAGGTCGCCGAGGAAGCCACCCCGGAAGCCGCCCCCGAGGTCGAGCAGGTCGTCGCAGAGGCCACCGCCGAGCCCGAGGCCGAGCCCGGGGCCGCCGCCGAAGCGCCGGTCGTCGAGGAGCCGGCGTCGGCCGCCGAGCCCGCCGTCGAACCCACCGCGGAAGAGCCGGCCCCGGAGGCCGAGCCGGTCGCGGCGGCGGAGGGGCCGCAGGCCGAGACGAGCGCGGAGCCCGAGCCGGCGTCCGAGCAGGAGCCGGAGCCCACCGTCGGCACCACGGCCACGGCGGAGCCGACCGGCACGTCGGACGCCGTGGAGCCCGCGGCTCCCGCGTCCCCGGCGGAGCAGAACGAGCCCGCGGCCGCCGACGGCGAGGACGCCCCCCAGGGGCCACCCGCACCCGACAACGAGAGCCGCACGGGTGGTGCCGGTGGGAACGACCCGGCCGAAGGCGAAGCCGAGGCCGCGGAGCCCGCACAGGCCCCGCAGGGCGACGCAGAGGCCGCAGAACCCGCGCAGGCCCCGCAGGGCGACGCCGAGGCCCTGAAGGACGACGGCGAGCCCGCGGAAACCCCGCAGCCCGACGCGGTCGAAACGCCCACCCCCGCCCACCTCACCACCGCCCGCACCGCAGCCGCCGCCACCCTCGAGAAGCTGGACCTCGCCGGCGCCCGAGCCGACGTCTACCTCGTCCTCGACCGCTCCGCGTCCATGCGCCCGTACTACAAGGACGGCTCCGCCCAGGCCCTCGCCGACCAGACCCTGGCCCTCGCCACCCGCCTCACCCCGGAGGGCGCCGAGCCGAAGGTCCACGTCGTCTTCTTCTCGACGGAGGTCGACGGCACCGCCGACCTCACCCTCGCGGACCCCGAGAACCGGATCGACGACCTGCACGCCGGCCTCGGCCGCATGGGCCGTACCAGCTACCACGCCGCCGTCGAGGCCGTGGTGACCCACCACGAGAAGCACGGCAAGGCCGCCGGGACGCCCGCCCTCGTCGTCTTCCAGACCGACGGCGCCCCGGACGCCAAGACCCCCGCCACGCAGTCCCTCACCGAGGCCGCGAAGAACCACCCGGCCGTCTTCTTCTCCTTCGTCGCCTTCGGCGAGCACGACAACAAGGCCTTCGACTACCTCCGCAAACTGAAGACCGACAACACGTCCTTCTTCCACGCGGGCCCGACCCCCCGCGAGCTCACCGACCAGGAGCTCTACGAAGGCGTACTGGCAGCCTGGCGCCCGTAACCGCCCGTAACCTGTCGCGATTTCCCGTAACCGTCGGTAGTCACCGCGAGCAGGCGCGACCCCTCGGGGGGTGGACGGAACACCCGTCCACCCCCCGAAACGCATGTGAGTCGATCGTCACGGGGCCAGTAGGATTTCGGGCATGGCGGCCACTGGAACCGAGAAGCAGGGGGCGAAGGCGTACTACGTCTCGACCCCCATCTACTACGTCAACGACGCTCCTCACCTGGGCCACGCCTACACGACCGTCGCAGGGGACGTGCTCACGCGCTGGCACCGTCAGCGCGGCGAGAAGGTGTGGTACCTCACCGGCACGGACGAGCACGGTCAGAAGATCATGCGCACGGCCGAAGCCAACGGCGTCACTCCGCAGGAGTGGGCCGACAAGCTCGTCGACGAAGCCTGGCGCCCCCTCTGGGAGCACCTGGAGATCGCGAACGACGACTTCATCCGCACCACGCAGAAGCGGCACACCGACCGCGTCCAGGAGTTCGTGCAGGACCTGTACGACAAGGGCGAGATCTACAAGGGCGGCTACGAGGGCCCGTACTGCGTCGGCTGCGAGGAGTACAAGCTCCCCGGCGAGCTGCTCGACGGCGAGGGCGACTACGCCGGCCAGAAGCTCTGCCCGATCCACAAGAAGCCCGTGGAGATCCTCAGCGAGGAGAACTACTTCTTCAAGCTGAGCGAGTACGGCGACAAGCTCCTCGCCCACTACGAGGCGAACCCCGGCTTCATCCAGCCCGAGTCCGCGCGCAACGAGGTCGTGAACTTCGTCCGGCAGGGCCTGCAGGACCTCTCCATCTCCCGCTCGACGTTCGACTGGGGCATCCCGATCCCCTGGGACACCAAGCACGTGATCTACGTGTGGGTCGACGCGCTGCTGAACTACGCCACGGCGGTCGGCTACAACGAGAACCAGGAGAAGTTCGAGGCCACCTTCCCGGCCGACGTCCACCTGGTCGGCAAGGACATCCTCCGCTTCCACGCGGTGATCTGGCCCGCGATGCTGATGGCGCAGGGCCTGCCCCTGCCCGGCAAGATCGCCGCGAACGGCTGGCTGATGGTCGGCGGCGAGAAGATGTCGAAGTCGAACCTGACCGGCATCAAGCCGCAGGACCTGACCACGCACTTCGGCGTGGACGCGTACCGCTGGTACTTCCTGCGCGCGATCGCCTTCGGCCAGGACGGCTCCTTCTCCTGGGAGGACTTCTCCGCCCGGTACACGAGCGAGCTGGCGAACGACTACGGCAACCTCGCCTCACGGGTCGCGGCCATGGTCGGCAAGTACTTCGACGGCGTCCTGCCGGAGGCCACCGCCGACGGCGAGGCGGAGAAGGCGCTGCACGACGGCCTGGCCAGGGCGGTCTCCGAGGCGGACCGGAAGATCGGCGACGAGCTGGACTTCCAGGGCGGCATCCTCGCCGTCTTCGACTTCGTCAAGCAGGTCAACGGCTACATCACGGAGCAGGAGCCGTGGAAGGTCGCGAAGGACGACTCGGCCGAGGGCCGGGCCCGCCTCGCCACCATCCTCTACACGGCCGCCGAGTCCCTCCGCGCCGTCGCCGTCCTGCTCAACCCCGTCATGCCGGACACCTCCCAGAAGCTCTGGGACTCCCTGGGCGCCGAGGCCACCCTGGGCGCTCTCGCCGAGCAGCGGGTCCAGGAAGCCGGCGACTGGGGCCGCCTCCCCGTCGGCTCCACGATCACCAAGGGCGCGGTCCTCTTCCCCCGCCTGGAGGAGAAGCCGACGACGGGCTGACCACCGTCCACAGGGAAGCGGCCCGGCGACGTCCCCACGACGTCGCCGGGCCGTTTTCGCGGAAGCCGACCTCACGGAGTTCGTGGCGAAGCAGACGGCGTGACGTGGGACGCGAGGGCCGGGGGCTCGTGGTCTCCCGGCCCTCGCGCGTCTCGGGTGCTACCTCAGGACGCCCGCGCCCGTCGAGGTCGCCAGCGTCGTCGGCAGGTTCTTCGCGGAGGACTCCAGGCCGGTCGTGAGGGTCGGGGTCCAGTTGACCGTCGTCTTCAGGTCCTTCGACGAGGCGGCGTTGTAGGCGGCGACCAGGTCGGTCACGGTGCCGTTGACGAGGTTGCCGCTGCCCTTGACCGAGCCGGTGCCGTCGCCGCTGAGGAGCTTGGCGGCCTTGGCGCCGGAGGGCAGCTTCCAGTAGTTGTTCTCCGCGACGACCTGCGCCTTGGCGCGGGAGTTGATGCTGTACTGCGGCGCGTACCCGTTGAGGGTCGTGACGTCGTAGTAGTTGTTGTAGATGTGGATCTGGCCGATCCGGGCCAGCGGGGCGCGCTGGATGATGCCCTTCCACACGTTGTGGTGGATGGAGACGCGCAGCTTGCCGACGCTGTCGGTGTCGCTGCTGCCGATCAGCATCGTCTTGTCGTGGTTGGTGAACTGGTTGTGCGAGACGGTCACCAGGTCGGAGCCCTTGGTGATGTCGAGGGCGCCGTCGTGGATCTGGTACTCGCGGCCGAAGTACGTCGGATTGGCGCTGTCGAAGTGCGGGGCGTCGGTGAAGGTGTTGTGGTCCGCCCAGACGTGGGTCGCACCGCGCAGGGTGACGGAGTCGTAGTTGGAGTTCCAGTTGCCGTCGTCGCCGTCGGTCGGGTCCCACTGCGGGAAGCAGTCCTCGGTGGCGGCGAAGGTGAGGTTGCGGACGATGACGTTGTCGACGTTCTGGATCTGGACCATGCCGCCGGTGATGCCGGCGTTGGTGCCGGGCACGCCCACGAGGGTGGTGTTGGCGGGAACCTTGAAGACGACGTTCTTCGCCTGCTTGGCCTGGGCGGCGGCGCGCGCCGTCTCCTGGGTGCCGGAGGGCAGCTTGGAGGTGCCGTAGGTGGCGGGGTCGTAGGCCTTCAGGTACGCCGACAGCGAGTAGCCGGTGCCGGACGCGTAGTCGGCGCAGGTCAGCTTCTTGCCGGAGTCGTCGGTGTTGGCGTCGATCACGCCGTTGATCTTGATGATCCGGGGGGTGGTGTCGGACGCGGACCCGAGCGCCTTCACGAGCTGGGCGCGGGTGGAGACGGTGAAGGTGTGCGCGGCGTCGGCCTTGGCGCCACCGGTCGTGCCCGTGCCGGAGGAGGCCCAGCCGTCCTTGGCGGCGAGCGTCTGGTGGTACAGGTCGACGGCACCGGCGTTCGCGTTCATCACGAACACGCCGGCACCGACCCCGGCCGCCGCGACGGCGGCGGAGACGACGAGGGTGCGCCGCTTACGGAGGGACCGACGGTGGGAGGGAGCTGCCACAGGGGGGAGTCCTTACGGGTCTGTCGAACAAGCCTTACGCCCCTCAGTGGCCGCCGCGGCATGCGGAGTTGCCGCCGGACGAGATTTTCTTCGCCGATTCTTCCCTCCTCCCCCCGGGGGCCCTGGTCGGTCGGCGCGACGATGTGCTGAACAGACCTTCGAACGCCGTCACCCCGGCCCTTTACACTTCCTGACGGTGTGTCGGCGCACGGACGGTGCGCCCGGGCGGAGGGGGCACGTGTGAATCGGCGTATCACCAGCGGTGGACGGAGAGCCGCCGTCGTGTTGCTCGCGGCGCTGCTCGGCGGCTCGGCCCTCCCCGCCGTTCCGGCCGCGGCCGTCCACGGCGCGGTCCCCGGTGACTTCAACGGGGACGGCTACCGGGACGCCGTGCTGCCGGCGCCGGGGGCGGACGTGGCGGGCAAGGAGGCGGCCGGTGCCGTCGTCGTGCTGTACGGGTCGAGGAAAGGGGTGTCGGCGACACGGCGGGCCGTCATCACCCAGAACACCGCGGGTGTGCCGGACACGGCCGAGGCGTTCGACTGGTTCGGCCTGACCACCGCCACGGCCGACCTGAATCGGGACGGGTACGCGGACCTGCTCGTCGGAACACCGTACGAGGACACGGCACGGGGCAAGGACGCCGGCTCGGTGACGGTGCTGTGGGGCAGCCGCGGCGGACTCACGTCGGGCACCGAGCTGCCGGCCGCGGCCGCGCCGGGCATGACTCAGTGGCGCCACGGCCTGGACATCTCCGTGATCCGCGGCGCCTCGGCCGCGCAGACCGAGGTCCTGGTCGCCGGCTGGGGCGGTGCCGTCCGTGTCACCGGCCCGTTCACCCGCACCGGCGGATACGGCACCGTCGCGGCCGAGTCGGGTGACTCCGGGATCGATTCGGTCGCGCTCGGCGACTTCGACGGCGACGGCTCCCCGGAGCGGGTGCACGTGACGTACGGCCAGAGCGGGCAGACCGGTGGCTGGGTCTACGTCGACCCGCACGAGCGCGACCCCGCCGCCGGACTCCCGCCCCGTCTCACCCACGGCAACGGCCATATCGCCGCCACGGGCGACGTGAACGGCGACGGCTACGACGATCTCGTCGTCGGCGACCCGGACGAGCCCGAAGTGGCGGGAGTGGACGGGGCGCTGGGCGGCCGCGTACTGGTCTGGTACGGCTCGGCCGCCGGTATCGCCGACGACGCCGTACCCGAGCAGCTCACACAGAACACCGTCGGGGTCCCCGACGCGAGCGAGAAGGGCGACGCCTTCGGGGGCGCCCTGACGGTGGCCGACCTCAACCGCGACGGACTGGCGGACATCGTGATCGGGGTGCCGTACGAGACCGTGGGCACGACGTGGTCCGCCGGCCAGGTGACCGTGATCCCCGGTCGGCGCACGGACGCCCTCGGCACCGGCGCGTACACGTTCGCCCAGGACACGGTGGGCGTCCCGGACGCCTCCGAGCCTGGCGACCAGTTCGGTATGACGGTCGCCGTGGGGGACGTGACCAGGGACGGCAGGCCGGAGCTGTTCATCGGCGGGACCGGCGAGAACGCCCACACGGGCGCCGTGTGGGTCCTCCCCGGATTCCCGGCCGGCCCGACGCCCGCCCGCAGCCGCGTGTTCGACGCCCCCTCGGTCGGCCTGCCCCAGCAGACCGGCACCGCACTGGGCGGCAACGGGCTGGGCTGGGTCATCTGACCACCGGAGGCGTACGGCCGTTGCCCTGCGCGGGACGGCCGTACGCCCCCGTTAGGTGTCAGCTCGCGGACGCCGTGGCGGAGGCCGTCGCGGACGCGCCCGGCTGGACGGCGTCGTCGGTGCCGTCGTGGGTCGCCTCCGGGTCGACGCCCACGGTGATCGACGCCTGCACGCCCTTCGCGATGTTCTTCTTGTCGTACTTCAGCTTGAGCAGACCGCCCTGCGTGCCGCTCTGGTCGTAGATGGTGTCCTCGGTGAGGGTGGTGCGCTCCGTGGTGCTGGTGGAGTACGGCGCCACCTCGGCGGAGGCGAGCACGGACTCCTCGTCGAAGAAGAACTGTCCGGTGTGGCAGGTGTGCCCGCCCTCGTACCCGGCGTCGGTCCACTCGCCGTCCACGTGCACCTTCGTGTGGATGTGCACGCACCGGCCCCGGTACCAGCCGGGGAAGACCGTCCTGAAGGTGACCCGGCCCTGCTTGTCGGTCCTCCAGGTCCCGCGCAGGTAGCGCTCGTCGTCGGTGGGCTCCTCGTGCATCCCGCCCCCGCCGGTTCCGCCGGACGGCGCACCCGTCGGCGGCTCACCGGTGGGCGTGCCGGTGGGGGTGCCCGAGGGAGCGCCGCCACCGCCGCCGCCCGTGGACAGGCTCTCGTACCCGGAGTAGATGCCCAGCGCGTCGCAGTGCCAGATGTCCACGGCGGCATCGCGCAGGGGCTCGCACGTCTCGGAGTCGATGACCTTGATGCCGAGGGTGAGGGGGATGCCCTCCTTGTCCTCGGTGATGTCCTGGCGGAGCTTGTCGGCGTCGATGTAGTAGGGGCCCTCGGTGGTCTCGGAGGTGAGCTTGTAACAGGTCTCGGCGCCGGTGGCGGTGCCCGTCGCCGACGTGCCGCCGCCCTTCGCCTTCGTCTCGCCGGCGAAGGCCCCGGCGGCGAGCGTGGCCCCCGCCCCCACGGCAACGGCCGCACCCGCGCCGGCGACGACGACCTTGCGGCGCGTCAGATCCCGTTTGTGCCTCGGTCCCTGCTGGTTCTCGATGTTTCCCGTCATGGGCAAGGAACCTAGGAGGACGGGCTGTCAGGAGCATGGAGAACGGCTGTGGAATCCCATGGATCCTTGGATCCATGGGACCTACTTGTGGGAGGGGACGATGAGCCCGGCACAGGACCCCTGCGGGACTCCCGTCCTGAGCGCCCTGGAAGCGTTCTACGCGCAGGGCATCGACGATCTCGCGGAGTGGAGCAGCAGCACGCTGGAGGACGCCCGAGCGAGGGGCCTGGACGACGTGGCCACCGTCGAGGTGCTGCGCGTCGACGAGTTCATGTCCGTCTACCTGGAGCAGATCCACAGCGTGCCTCCCGATCAGTGGGCGCGGTCACTCCCCCTGCCCGAGGGGCACCTGCGCTCCGCACTCACGGGCCGTGAGCTGGTCGACGTTCCGAGGACGGGCCGGCTCAACGTGCTCATGGACGGTCGGCTGTACGGAGCGGAGCGGCTGCCGCGTCACCTGTCCGCCGACCACCGGGAGTTGAAGGCTTCCCTCTGCTACGCCCACGACGTGATCTTCGAGGACCCCTTCGACGACGAGCACCACGCTCTCGTCGCGATGAAGGCCATCCAGGAGACCTTTCCCGACAAGGTCATGAAACCCGCCCTGGAGCCGGGTCTGTTCGTCCGCACCGTGCGCGCCCTGGCCGACCTCGCCCCGCTCGTCCGGGCCGGAACCGTCATGTTCATCCCCCGCCAGTTGACCGCCGACCCGCAGAGCATCGCGGTGGCCGGTTCCAGCTACGCGGGCATGGGGGGTGAGATCTCCCGCAAGGAGCTCGCCGAGCGCACGGTGCGTGCCTGGCTGCTGAGCGGCGGCCGCGCCGTGCCCCTCTTCGCCTCGGCCGACGAGGAAGCCGCCTTCCGCGATGCCGCCGCGCTCCTCGCTCCCCTGCTGCCCGAGCAGGAGAAGGGCTTCATGCACCGCCTGGCCGCCCTCGCGCTGCCGAACTGCGGGCAGCTCGACACCCGGCACATGCTGGAGATCCGGGAGGAGCCGCTCTTCACCAGCTTCCGGGCCCGGCAGCGTCAGGCCCTCGCCGTCGTCGGGGACGGCGAGGACACCGACGCGCTGAGGCTCTACCGGGAGGAGATGCGAGCCGCCGCCGACGAGACCAACCGCCTCAGCTCACGGGGGCTGATGTCGAAGTTCACCGTCCCGAAGGCCTTGGGCTGGCTGACCGGCTCCATGATCATGCAGCCGCCGAGCTGGACGGCGGCACTCGCGGCCTTCGGCGCGATCACCGCCCACTCCGCGGCGGAGGCCTGGTACGAACGGGACAGCGGCACCCGCGCCCTCCACCACCACTACGCGACTCTGGGTGCCGGAGAGGGCTGACGCAGCACGGCATCACCCACCGGTGGGGCGCCGGTGGGACTTCCCGCGCACGCGAAGACAGCACGCCTTGGGCGCACGCGAAGGGGGCCTGGAGCCGGTACCGGCTTCAGGCCCCCTTCGCGTCGTGCGTCGCCTACTTCGGCTGCGGCTTGCGCACCGTCAGGTGCAGCTCACGCAGCCGCGCCTCCTCCAACTCCGTCGGCGCGCCCATCATCAGGTCCTGGGCGTTGCCGTTGAGCGGGAAGGCGATCGTCTCGCGGATGTTGGGCTCGTCGGCCAGCAGCATGACGATGCGGTCCACGCCCGGGGCGATGCCGCCGTGCGGCGGGGCGCCGAAGCGGAAGGCGCGCAGCATGCCGGCGAACTTCTCCTCGACGGTCTCCCGGTCGTAGCCCGCGATCTCGAAGGCCTTGAGCATGATCTCGGGCTCGTGGTTCCGGATCGCGCCGGAGGACAGCTCGACGCCGTTGCAGACGATGTCGTACTGCCAGCCCAGGATGTCCAGCGGGTCCTGGGTCTCCAGGGCCTCCAGGCCGCCCTGCGGCATGGAGAACGGGTTGTGCGAGAAGTCGATCGCGCCGGTCTCCTCGTCCTTCTCGTACATCGGGAAGTCGACGATCCAGCAGAAGCGGAAGACGTTCTCCTCGAAGTGCCCGGCGCGCTTGGCGGCCTCGACCCGTACCGCGCCCATGATCTTCGAGACCTCGTCGAACTCGCCCGCGCCGAAGAACACGGCGTGGCCGGCCTCCAGGCCCAGACGCTCGGTGAGGACCTTGACGTTCTCCTCGGTGAGGAACTTGGCGATCGGGCCGGACAGCGCGCCGTCCGCGCCGACGCGCACCCAGGCCAGTCCCTTGGCGCCCAGGGTGATCGCGAACTCCCCGAGCTGGTCGAAGAACTTGCGGGGCTGGTCCTGGACGGCCGGGACCGGCAGCGCACGCACGTGCTTGCCGGCGAAGGCCTTGAACTCGGAGGCCTCGAAGACGTCCGTGATGTCGACCAGCTCGAGCTGGGCGCGCAGGTCCGGCTTGTCCGAGCCGTACTTCAGCATCGCCTCGCGGAACGGGATCCGCGGGAAGGGGGAGGTGACGTGGCGGCCGCCGCCGAACTCCTCGAACAGCTCGGTCATCAGCTTCTCGACCGGCTGGAAGACGTCCTCCTGCTCGACGAAGGACATCTCGATGTCGAGCTGGTAGAACTCGCCCGGCGAGCGGTCCGCGCGCGCGTCCTCGTCGCGGAAGCAGGGCGCGATCTGGAAGTAGCGGTCGAAGCCGGAGATCATCAGCAGCTGCTTGAACTGCTGCGGGGCCTGCGGCAGGGCGTAGAACTTACCCGGGTTCAGGCGGGAGGGGACGACGAAGTCACGCGCGCCCTCGGGGGAGGTGGCGGACAGGATCGGCGTCGCCATCTCGTTGAAGCCCAGCGCCGTCATCTTGTGCCGGATGGCGGAGATGACCGCCGTGCGCAGCATGATGTTGCGGTGCATGCGCTCGCGGCGCAGGTCGAGGAAGCGGTACTCCAGGCGGCGCTCCTCGTTGACGCCGTCCTCGGTGTTGATGGTGAAGGGGAGCGGGGCGGCCGCGCCGAGCAGCTCGACCTCACCGACCTCGACCTCGATCTCACCGGTGGGCAGGTCCGGGTTGACGTTCTCGGTGCCACGGGAGACGACCTTGCCGTCGACGCGGACCGTGGACTCCTTGGAGACCTTGTCCAGTGCCTCGTACGCGGGCGTGCCGGGGCGGGCGACCAGCTGCGTGATGCCGTAGTGGTCGCGCAGATCGATGAAGAGGATGCCGCCCAGGTCGCGCCGATTGTGCAGCCAGCCACTCAGCCGGACGTCGGTGCCGACGTCAGAGGCGCGGAGCTCGCCGCAGGTGTGGGACCTGTACCGATGCATCGTCGTTCATCCAGCCTTCGTGGATCGGGGGCACGTTTCACGTGAAACAACCCCCAGGGTACCGGGCGGGCCCCCATCGGCTCTCCCCACTTGTCCAGTCGTTGATCAGTGGCTTGCGCGGCGGGTGCTCGGTGGCACACTCCGACGGCCTCTTCTTAAAGTGGGGCAATGCGCACTGGTGAGGCCCTGCCCGCCGTGGGGGAGGTCCTCACCGCCCTCGCGACCGGCCTGTGGCACTGGAGTACGGCCACCGGGCTGGTCACGGTCGACGCCGAGGCGGCCCGGCTGCTCGGGCTGCCCGCCGAGGAGACGGTGCTCACCGAGGCCCAGACCCGGTCCCGTCTTCACCCCGTCGACTGGAACGAGATCACCGGTGTGGTCCAGCTCGCGGTCGCCGAGGGCACTCTCGCCGAGGTGCGTATCCGGATCATGGACGACCGGGGACGGGTCGTCCGGGTGGTGCGCAGCCGCTCCAAGCCGTCGTTCGACCCGGTGAAGAAGGCCTACGAGCTGATCGGGACCCTCCAGGAGGTCACCGAGCCCAGGCCGGGCACGCCCGCCGGACGGACCGCCGTCACCGGCGACTGGCGGCGCTCCCGGGAGGCGTTCCTGCTGGACGCGGGCCGGGCGCTGGCCGAGGCACGCTCCACGGCGGAGGTGCTGCGGGTCGCGGCGGGCCTGTCGATGCCCGGTTTCTCACCGGACGGTCTCGCCGTCTTCGGTGTGGAGGGAGACCGGCTGACGCTCATAGGGCATCACGGACACCGGCCCGGCGACGAGGCCCCCTTCACCCAGATGTCCCTCCAGACGGACTATCCGGCCGCCGAGGTCGCCCGCACCGGCCGGGCGGTCTACCTGTCGTCCCCCGAGCAGTACAGGTCGCGCTATCCGCTCACCTGGCCGATGGCCGCCCACTTCGGCCGCCGGTCGTGGGCGTTCCTGCCGTTGACGGTGGCCGGTCGCACGATGGGCGCCTGGATGGCCGCCTTCGCCTATCCGGTGGCGTTCACCCCCGACGAGCGGTCCGTCCTCACCACCGTGGCCCGGATGCTCGCCCAGGCCCTCACCCGGGCCGGTGCCGCCGAGACCCAGCGCGAGCTGACGGACGGCCTGCAGCGCTCGATGCTGCCCACGCTCGGCCCCGAGATACCGGGGATGACCCTCGCCGCCCGCTACATACCCACCGGGGGCGGCCTCCAGGTCGGCGGCGACTGGTACGACATGATCCCGCTGCCCGGAGGCAGGTTCGCGCTGGTCATCGGGGACGTCCAGGGGCACGACGTCCGCGCCGCCGGCCTCATGGGCCAGCTCCGGATAGCCCTGCGGGCGTACGCCGCCGAGGGCCACCGCCCCGATGCCGTCCTCTCCCGCGCCTCCCGCTTCTTCTACGGCCTCACCCACACCGACAAGGCCGACGCGTCCGCCGACCCGCGGTTCGCGACCTGTCTGTACGTCGAGGTCGACCCGGTCACCGGGGTCCTGGAGACCGCCCGGGCCGGCCATCTCGACCCGGCGATCCGGATGGCCGACGGCACGGTCATGGTCCGCGCCACGGCCGGTGGGCTGCCCCTGGGCCTCGACCCCGACTCCGACTACCCCACGACCCGCCTCGTCCTGGACCCCGGCGAGGCGCTGATGCTGTGCACCGACGGGCTGCTGGAGACGGGCGGGCACGACATCGACACCGGCTGGCGGCGGATCCGCACGATCCTGGAGGCGCACGAGGGCGACCTCGAGGAGCTGGCGGACGCCCTGGTCCAGGCGGTCCACGGGCCGTCGTCCCACCACACCACCGGCCCGTTCGCCGATCGGCGGGAGGACGACATCGCCGTCCTTCTCGTCTGCCGCCACGGCGAGGGCTGCGGGCTGGGCGCCGCCGTACCCGTACGGCCGGCGGTGCGGCGCACCATGCTGACGGTCGCGCAGGCCGAGCCCGAGCGGGTCGCCGAGGCCCGTCAGCAGGTACGCGAGCTGCTGCACGACTGGACCTGCGGCGAACAGATCGACTCGGCGGTGCTGCTGGTCTCCGAGATGCTGACGAACGTCCTCGTGCACACGGACACCGACGCGCTGCTGGTCGCCGAGGTGACCGGCGGGCCCGGCGAGCGCCGGATGCGGATCGAGGTCACCGACAGCAGCGACGACCTCCCCCACAAGCGCCGCCCCGGCGAACTGGCCTCCTCGGGCCGCGGCCTGGTCCTCATCGAGCTGCTCGCGCACGACTGGGGGGTGGCACCGCGCGGCGAGGGCAAGAGCATCTGGTTCGAGCTCTACGAGCCCGACGGCTCGGGCGGGGACGCGGCGGGGGGCGCGGCCGCGGCCTGGTCGGGGGCGTAACGCTCCCGCAGCTCGTACGCGACCCCGAACGCCGCCGCCGTCAGCGGTACGGCGAGCAGCATGCCGAGGATCCCGGCGACGGACGCCCCCGCCGTGATCGTGACCATCACGACCGCCGGATGCATCTGCACGGTCCGGCTCTGGATCATCGGCTGGAGGACGTGCCCCTCCAGCACCTGCACGGCGAGCACCACTCCGAGCGCCCACAGCGCGATGACGAACCCGCGGTCGGCGAGCGCCACGAGCACGGCGACGGCACCGGAGAGGAAGGCGCCGAGGTAGGGGATGTACGCCCCGACGAAGACGAGCGCACCGAGTCCCACCGCGCCGGGGACGTCGAGGACGAGCAGCCCGACGGTGATGCACACGGCGTCGATGAAGGCGATCAGCGTCGTCCCGCGCATGAAGCCCTCGACGGCGTGGAAGGCCCTGCGCGCCATGGACTCCACGGAGTCCGCGGTGCCGCGCGGCGCGACCGCCCGCAGGGCGCCGACGGCCCGGTCGGAGTCGCGCAGGAAGAAGAAGACGAGCAGCAGCGCGAGCACGGCCATGGCGATGGCCTCGCCCACGACGCTGACCCCGCTGATGACACCGGACGCCGCGGTCCCCCCGAACTTGCCCAGCAGCTCACGGGCGTTGGCGGCGATGTCGTCCAGTGAGGTCCCGGCCGCCCCGAAGTGCCGGGTGACGTCCCGCGCGGCGCTCCGCAGCGACGCGACGATCTGGTCCCCGCTGTCGACGAGCGCGGCGACGACGATGTAGATGGCTCCGCCGACCACACCCACGACGGCCACACAGGTGACCCCGGCGGCCACCGACCGGTTGACCTTCGCCTTGACCAGCCGCCGGTGGAACGGCCCGAGCAGCGCGGCCCCGAGCAGTGCGAGCAGCACGGGCACGACCGCCGTCCGGAGCACCGCACAGAGGCGGATCCCGACGTAGACGACACCGGAGACGAGCAGGGCGACGGCGCACCAGGCGGCGAGCCGGCGGACGGGGTCGGGGAGCAGGGGCACGGGTCCAGCGCATCACGCGCCCACCCGGTTGTCCTGCGCGGACGGCCCGCGCGGGTGACGGAGTGTCACCCGCGCGGGCCGTCGGGGCCGGGGCGGACCGGCTGAGGGGTGCTCAGGCCTCAGGCCCGCTCTCCGTCATCCCGTGGACCGCCGGGATGGTGCCCAGACGGCCCTTCTGGAAGTCCTCGAAGGCCTGCATGAGCTCGTCCTTGGTGTTCATGACGAACGGGCCGTAGTGGACCATGGGCTCGCGGATGGGACGGCCGCCCAGGAGGACGACCTCGAGGTCGGGCGTGTGGGAGTCCTGCCGCTCGTCGGCGCGGACGGTCAGGGAGGAGCCCGCGCCGAAGACCGCCGTCTGGCCCAGGTGGATCGGGCGGCGCTCCGCGCCGACCGAGCCCTTGCCCGCGAGGACGTACGCGAGGCCGTTGAAGTCCTCGCGCCAGGGCAGGGTGATCTCCGCGCCCGGCGCCAGCGTCGCGTGGATCATCGTGATCGGCGTGTGCGTGATGCCGGGGCCCGCGTGTCCGTCCAGTTCACCGGCGATGACGCGCAGGAGCGCGCCGCCGTCGGGGGACGTCAGCAGCTGGACGTTGCCGCCGCGGATGTCCTGGTAGCGCGGGGCCATCATCTTGTCCTTGGCCGGGAGGTTCACCCACAGCTGCAGGCCGTGGAAGAGGCCGCCCGACATGACGAGGTGCTCCGGCGGCGCCTCGATGTGCAGCAGACCCGAGCCGGCCGTCATCCACTGGGTGTCGCCGTTGGTGATGGTGCCACCGCCGCCGTTGCTGTCCTGGTGGTCGAAGATGCCGTCGATGATGTAGGTGACGGTCTCGAAGCCGCGGTGCGGGTGCCAGGGGGTGCCCTTGGGCTCTCCCGGCGCGTAGTCCACCTCGCCCATCTGGTCCATCATGATGAACGGGTCGAGGTGGCGGTAGTGGATCCCGGCGAACGCACGGCGCACCGGGAAGCCCTCGCCTTCGTAACCGCTGGGCGCGGTCGTGACGGTGAGCACGGGACGTGCCACGGCGTCGGCCGGCGCGGTCACACGGGGCAGCGTCAGCGGGTTCTCGACGGTCACTGCGGGCATGTCGGTACCTCCTTGGGCGGCGTGCGTCCCAGATTAGTTGAGCGTTGAACTTTCTGCCACCCAGAACGACGAAAGCCCGGAGGACATTCCCTCCGGGCCCGGGCGTCAAAGGAGCGGCTTCTAGCCGTACATCCGGCGCATCGCGAAGTCGACCATCTGCTCGACCGCCTTCGCGTCGAAGACCATCCGGTGCTCGCCCTCCATGTCGAGGACGAAGCCGTAGCCGGTGGGCAGCAGGTCGAGCACCTCGGCACCCGTGATCACGAAGAACTTGGACTCCTTGCCCGCGTACCGGCGCAGCTCCTTGAGGGTGCTGAACATCGGGATCACCGGCTGCTGGGTGTTGTGCAGGGCGAGGAAGCCGGGGTTGTCGCCGCGCGGGCAGTAGACCTTGGAGGTCGCGAAGACCTGCTGGAAGTCCTCCGCGGCCATCTGCCCGGTGGTGAAGGCCCGCACCGCGTCCGCGAGCGAGGGCGGGGACGGCTCGGGATACAGGGGCGGCTGCTGCCCGTAGCCGCCGGCCATGGGCTGCTGCGGCGGGGCGTACTGCTGCTGAGCGCCGACGTTCTGGTCGTAGCCGTACATGGGCGCAAGCGTACCGACAGCGGCCGCGCGGGCGGGCGGGTACGGGGGTCCTGGCGAACCGACAGCAAGTCGACAGCCAGGGCGCTGGTTTCCGACAGCCGCCGCTCATAGCGTCTGTCGTGTCGAGGGGGTGCCCGACACGGCGCCACACGAGCAAGGGGACAGCCATGCACCGACACGACGGCGACGAGGTCCACGAGCACGACAGGGGCCTCTCCCACGACTTTCCCGTCCTCGCCCGCCGCCGCATGATCCGGCTGATGGCGGGGGCGAGCCTGATCCCGCTGGTGGGCTGCAGCGCGCAGGAGGAGACCCCGGCGTCCTCCTCTTCCTCCTCCTCGGCCGCCTCGTCCGGCGGTTCCCCTTCCTCCTCCTCGGCCGCCGAGTGCGCGACCGTCCCGGACGAGACCGCCGGCCCCTTCCCCGGCGACGGCTCGAACGGGGTGAACGTCCTGAAGGAGAGCGGTGTCGTCCGCAGCGACATCACCAGGAGCTTCGGCGACTCCGCGGGCGGCACCGCCGAGGGCGTTCCCCTGACCGTCACGCTGACGGTCGTGGACGCCGCCTCGGGCTGCGGCACCCCGAAGAAGGGGGCCGCCGTCTACCTCTGGCACTGCGACCGGGACGGCAACTACTCCCTGTACTCCGAGGGCGTCACGGAGGAGAACTACCTGCGGGGCGTCCAGGAGACGGACGACAAGGGCCGGGTCACCTTCACCAGCGTCTTCCCCGGCTGCTACGCGGGCCGCTGGCCGCACATCCACTTCGAGGTCTACGGCAGCCTAGCGGACGCCACCGCGGCGCGGTCCCTCACGAACACCTCCCAGCTGGCCTTCCCCGAGGAGGCCTGCGAGGCGGTGTACGCCTCCGACGGCTACGGCGAGAGCGTGCGGAACCTGAGCGGCCTCTCGCTGGAGACCGACGGCGTCTTCGGCGACGGCCACGACCGGCAGCTGGCCACGATGACGGGCGGCGTCACGGAGGGCTACACCGCGACGCTGACGGTTCCGGTGTGACCTGTCACAGATACGGGATCGGGGTTGCGTCTTATTACTGACGGGTAGCATCATCGTAGCTACTTGTTGGTACGTGAACTAGCGCGAGGATCCAGTGCCTCGCCGATCTCTCTACGGAGCCGGGAGCCGTCGCCATGGGGCACTACAAGTCGAATCTCCGCGACATCGAGTTCAACCTCTTCGAAGTACTCGGGCGCGACAAGCTGTACGGCACCGGCCCGTTCGAGGAGATGGACACCGAGACCGCCAAGAGCATCCTCGAGGAGCTGACCCGCCTCTCCGAGAACGAGCTCGCGGAGTCCTTCACGGACGCCGACCGCAACCCGCCGGTCTTCGACCCGGAGACCAACACCGCGCCGGTCCCCGCCTCCTT
This sequence comes from Streptomyces sp. NPDC052016, assembly GCF_044548445.1. NCBI lineage: Bacteria > Bacillati > Actinomycetota > Actinomycetes > Kitasatosporales > Streptomycetaceae > Streptomyces > Streptomyces sp. NPDC052016. The sequence continues at coordinate 26,411 of NZ_JBIUBX010000036.1, read as the reverse complement.
CAAGAAGAGCTACCAGGCCTTCATGGACTCCGAGTACTGGCGTCTCGGCCTGCCCGAGGAGATCGGCGGCACCACCGCCCCGCCGTCGCTGATCTGGGCCTACGCCGAGCTCATCCTCGGCGCCAACCCGGCCGTGTGGATGTACTCCTCCGGCCCGGCCTTCGCCGGCATCCTCTTCGACGAGGGCAACGAGGTCCAGAAGAAGATCGCCCAGATCGCCGTCGAGAAGCAGTGGGGCTCCACCATGGTCCTCACCGAGCCGGACGCCGGCTCGGACGTCGGCGCCGGCCGCACCAAGGCGGTCCAGCAGGAGGACGGCTCCTGGCACATCGAGGGCGTGAAGCGGTTCATCACGTCCGGTGAGCACGACATGTCGGAGAACATCCTCCACTACGTGCTCGCCCGCCCCGAGGGCGCCGGCCCCGGCACCAAGGGCCTCTCCCTCTTCCTCGTCCCGAAGTACCTCTTCGACGTCGAGACCGGCGAGCTGGGCGAGCGCAACGGCGTCTACGCCACCAACGTCGAGCACAAGATGGGCCTGAAGGCCTCCAACACCTGCGAGATGACCTTCGGCGACCAGCACCCCGCCAAGGGCTGGCTCATCGGCGACAAGCACGACGGCATCCGCCAGATGTTCCGCATCATCGAGTTCGCCCGCATGATGGTCGGCACGAAGGCCATCTCCACGCTGTCCACGGGCTACCTCAACGCGCTCGAGTACGCCAAGGAGCGCGTCCAGGGCCCCGACCTGGCGAACTTCATGGACAAGACCGCCCCCAAGGTCACCATCACCCACCACCCCGACGTCCGCCGCTCGCTGATGACGCAGAAGGCGTACGCGGAGGGCATGCGCGCCCTCGTCCTCTACACGGCCTCCATCCAGGACGCGATCGCCGTCAAGGAGGCCGCGGGCGAGGACGCCAAGGCCGAGCACGCGCTCAACGACCTGCTCCTGCCGATCGTCAAGGGCTACGGCTCCGAGAAGGGCTACGAGCAGCTCGCCCAGTCGCTCCAGACCTTCGGCGGCTCCGGGTTCCTCCAGGAGTACCCGATCGAGCAGTACATCCGCGACGCCAAGATCGACACCCTGTACGAGGGCACCACCGCCATCCAGGGCCAGGACTTCTTCTTCCGGAAGATCGTCCGCAACCAGGGCGCCGCGCTGAACTCCCTCGCCGAGGACATCAAGAAGTTCCTGGCCCTCGGCACCGGCGGCGAGGAGCTGGCGGGCGCCCGCGAGCACCTGGCCAAGGCGGCCGTCGAGCTGGAGGCGATCGTCGGCCTGATGCTGACCGACCTCGCGGCCACCGAGCAGGACGTCAAGAACATCTACAAGGTCGGTCTCAACACCACCCGTCTGCTGCTGGCCTCCGGCGACGTCGTCGTCGGCTACCTGCTGCTCAAGGGCGCGGCGGTCGCCGCCGAGAAGCTGGAGACGGCCTCCGCCAAGGACAAGGCCTTCTACACCGGCAAGATCGCGGCGGCGAAGTTCTTCGCGGCCAACGTCCTGCCGGGCCTCACCCTGGCCCGCAAGGTCGCCGAGGGCGTCGAGCTGGACCTCATGGAGCTCGACGAGGCCGCCTTCTAGCCCGACTTCGGCACGCCTGCCGGTCCGACTTCGGCACGCTTGCACCGAAGCACACACCGTCCACACGAGGGCCCGCTCCTTTCGCCAGGAGCGGGCCCTCGTACGTCGTTAAGGTGAACCCATGAGCGCACCCTCCCGCTTCGACCGCGGCCACACCGACGACCTCATGTCCTTCCTGGCGGCGAGCCCGTCGCCGTACCACGCGGTGGCGAACGCCGCCCAGCGGCTGGAGAAGGCGGGTTTCCGGCAGGTCTCCGAGACGGACGCCTGGGACGGCACGAGCGGCGGCAAGTACGTGCTGCGCGGAGGCGCGATCGTGGCCTGGTACGTCCCCGAGGGAGCCGCACCGCACACCCCCTTCCGGATCATCGGCGCACACACCGACTCCCCCAACCTGCGCGTCAAGCCGCTGCCCGACACCGGTGCGCACGGCTGGCGCCAGGTCGCCGTGGAGATCTACGGCGGACCGCTGCTCAACTCCTGGCTCGACCGCGACCTCGGACTCGCGGGCCGGCTGACCCTGCGCGACGGCTCCACCCGCCTGGTCGACGTGGCCCGGCCGCTGCTGCGGGTGCCGCAGCTCGCCATCCACCTCGACCGGTCGGTCGGCACCGAGGGCCTCAAGCTCGACAAACAGCGTCACCTCCAGCCCGTCTGGGGACTCGGCAACGACGTCCGCGACGGCGACCTGATCGCCTTCCTGGAGGAGGAGTCCGGACTGCCCGCGGGCGAGGTCACCGGCTGGGACCTGATGACGTACTCCGTCGAGCCGCCCGCCTACCTGGGCCGCGACCAGGAGCTGGTGGCCGGACCCCGCATGGACAACCTGCTGTCCGTGCACTCCGGCACGGCGGCCCTGACGGCCGCGGCCACCGGCGGAGCCGGACTGCCCCACATCCCCGTCCTCGCCGCCTTCGACCACGAGGAGAACGGCTCCCAGTCGGACACCGGCGCGGACGGCCCGCTGCTCGGCAGCGTCCTGGAACGCTCGGTGTTCGCCCGCGGAGGGTCGTACGAGGACCGCGCACGGGCCTTCGCCGGCACCGTCTGCCTCTCCTCCGACACCGGCCACGCCGTCCACCCCAACTACGCGGAGCGGCACGACCCGACGCACCACCCGCGCGTGAACGGCGGCCCCATCCTCAAGGTCAACGTCAACAACCGCTACGCCACCGACGGTTCGGGCCGGGCCGTCTTCGCCGCCGCCTGCGAGAAGGCGGGCGTGCCCTTCCAGTCCTTCGTCTCCAACAACTCCATGCCGTGCGGCACGACGATCGGCCCGATCACCGCGGCCCGGCACGGGATCCGCACCGTGGACATCGGCGTGGCGATCCTGTCGATGCACAGCGCGCGGGAGTTGAGCGGCGCGGACGACCCGTACCTGCTGGCGAACGCGCTGGTGGCGTTCCTGGAGGACTAGGCGACGGCCCGTAAGGGACCACCTCCGCATGGGAGTTGCCCGACGGGGTACCCGGATCCGGACACCGGAACGACCGGTAGACCGACAGGGAGGCGACACTCATGGGCCTCGGCGGGTGCATCATCCTCATCGCCGTGGGAGCCATCCTCACGTTCGCGACCGACTGGGACATGCAGGGGGTCAACCTCGACCTGGTCGGCGTCATCCTGATGATCGTCGGCCTGATCGGCGTGACGACCTTCAGCAGCATCGCCCGGCGCCGTCGGGTGATGGTGCCCCCGGCCTCGACCACCGTGGTCGAGACGGAACGGCACCACCACCGTGACGGGTACAACGACGGCTACGGCGTGTGACCGCTCCCGGGATCAGGCGTCCAGGCCGGCCAGGACCAACGGCAGCCGGTCGGCGCCGCTCTCGGTGAGCACCACCGGAACGCCCCAGTCCTGCTGGTGGACATGGCAGGCCGGGTACTCGTTGGCGGGGTCGTCGTCGCAGGACGCGGCCATCGCCGAGACGTGCAGCACCCCTTCCCGCACCGCCGGGTCGAGCTCCAGCGCGCGCGTCAGCTCGGTGCCGGCGCCCTCACCCGACAGCAGCAGCTCGGGCGGGGTGGAGGAGACCAGCAGACGCGTGGAGGGGCCGTAACGCGTGTCGAGCTTCTGGCCCGCGGGAGCCTCGAAGATGACGTCCAGCCGCAGCCTGCCCGGCGCCACCTCGGTGGCTGCCCGCTGCGTACGGTGGGCCACGGCCTCCACCCGCACCGCCTCCTCCGGCAGACGCAGACGGGTGAGACGGTGCCGGGCCGACTCCACGACCACGATGTCGTCACCGACGAGGACGGCGCCGCTGGGCTCGCGCAGGTCGGTGGCGAGCGTGGTGACCTCGCCCGTCGCCGGGTCGTAGCGGCGCAGGGCGTGGTTGTAGGTGTCGCTCACGGCGACCGACCCGTCGGGCAGCGCGGTGACGCCCAGGGGGTGCTGGAACAGAGCCTGGCCGGCGGCGCCGTCCCGGTGACCGAAGTCGAACAGCCCGGTGCCCACGGCGGTGTGGACCCCGCCCTCGGCGTCGACCCAGCGCAGGGCCGAGGTCTCCGAGTCGGCCAGCCACAGCCGCTCGGGAGTGGCCGCGAGCCCCGACGGCTGCGCGAACCAGGCCTCGGCGGCGGGACCGTCGACCAGGCCCTCGTTGGTCGTGCCGGCCGCCACGGCGACGGTCGCGTCGATCGGGTCGTACGCCCACAACTGGTGCACCCCCGCCATCGCGATCCACACCCTGCCGCCGAACAGGGCCACGTCCCACGGGGAGGAGAGGTCGACCTCCCGGGCCGGCCCCGCGGTCGGCGAGCCCTGCCACCACTGCCTCCCCGTCCCGGCCAGGGTCGTCACCTCACCGGAGACGAGGTCGAGGCGGCGCAGGGCGTGGTTGACGGTGTCGGCGACGACGACGGAGGAGTCGTCCAGCAGCGCCAGCCCCTGCGGCTCGCTGAAGGCTGCCGTGTCCGCCGGTCCGTCGACGAACCCGCGCGTGCCGGAACCGATCCGCCGCACGACGGTCTCCCCGTCGGCGGCCAGCTCCACCAGCTGGTGCCGGGTGGTGTCGCTGACCAGGAAGGTCCCCTCCGGCAACAGGACCGCCTTGCCCGGGAACCGCAGCGCGGTCGGCTCCGGCTCCGGCGCCACGTACGGCCCGTCCCCGCGCCGCAGAGTCCCCTTCGCCTCGTGCTCCGCCTCCAGCTCGCTCACCAGCCGCTCGATGGCGTGCACATGCCCCTCACCGGCGTGCTGCGCGACGACGTACCCCTCGGGGTCGACTACGACCAGCGTCGGCCACGCGCGCACGGCGTACTGCTTCCACGTGGCGAGCTCGGGGTCGTCCAGGACCGGGTGCTCGACGCCGTAGCGCTCGACGGCGTCGACGACCGCGTCGTGCTCCGCCTCGTGCACGAACTTCGGCGAGTGCACGCCGATGACGACGACCGTGTCGCGGTGCTTCTCCTCCAGCTCGCGGAGCTCGTCGAGGACGTGCAGACAGTTGATGCAGCAGAATGTCCAAAAATCAACAATAACGCACTTGCCTCGCAGCTCGGCGAGGGTGAGCTCCTCGCCTCCGGTGTTCAGCCAGCCGCCCTTGCCGATCAGCTCGGGGGCTCGAACGCGGGCACGGCGGGGGGTCGGGGCCGGGGAGGAGTCGTTCATGGCGTCCAGGGTGCCACTCCGGTGCGGGGGCACGCGTCCGTCCCCCGCGCCGGGAGTGCGGCCCCGGGGGCGACGGGTCACGGCAGGGCGTGGCCCGTCGTCTCGTCCACGTGCGCCGGCACGTCGTCGTGGCGGTCGCCGACCGTGGAGGTGCCGGTCGGCTCGATGACGAGGATCTGGGTGGGGACGGGTGCGTAGGGCTTGTGCTCGGTGCCGCGCGGGACCGTGAACACGCTGCCCCGGGGCAGGACGACCGTGCGCTCGCCGGCCGGCTCGCGCAGGCCGATGTGCAGCTCGCCCTCCAGCACCAGGAAGAACTCGTCGGTGTGGTCGTGGGCGTGCCAGAGGTGCTCCCCCTCGACCTTGGCGACGCGGACGTCGTAGTCGTTGACGGTGGTGACGATGCGGGGGCTCCACTGCTCGGCGAAGGAGGCGAGGGCGGCGGACAGGACTACGGGTTCGTCGGTCATGGCGTCATCGTCGGCCGTGGCGCGGGGGCCGCGCGAGTGCTAGGAATCGCATATGCCGCAAGGATCCTCTCACCGTCCGCACCGGGTCGCCGTGATCGTCGACGAGGGCACCAACCCCTTCGAGGTCGGGGTCGCCACCGAGTTGTTCGGGCTGCCCCGCCCGGAGCTGGGACGGCCGGTGCCGCTCTACGAGGTGGTGCTGTGCACGCCCACGCGCGCGGTGCGGATGAACCACGGCTTCTTCGCGATGACCGGAACGGCCGGCCTCGACGCCGTCGACACGGCGGACACGCTCGTCGTGCCGGGCCGGCCCGACAACGTCGTCCCGCGCGGCGACGACGTCCTGGACGCCATCCGCCGCACCCACGCGCGGGGGGCGCGCGTGATGAGTTTCTGCACGGGTACCTTCGCGCTCGCCGAGGCAGGGCTGCTGGACGGTCGGCGCGCCACCACGCACTGGATGTGGACCGACTCCTTCCGTGCGCTGCATCCGAGGGTGCGGCTCGAGCCCGACGTACTCTTCGTCGACGAGGGCGGCCTGCTGACCGCCGCGGGCAGTGCGGCCGCCCTCGACCTGGGTCTGCACGTCGTACGCCGTGACCACGGCGCCGAGGTCGCCAACGCCGTCTCCCGGCGGCTGGTGTTCGCCGCGCACCGCGACGGCGGGCAGCGGCAGTTCGTGGAGCGGCCGCTGCCGGAGGTGCCGGACGAGTCGCTCGCCCCGCTGCTGGCTTGGGCGCAGGAGCGGCTGGGGGAGCCGCTGACGGTGGCGGACCTCGCGGCCCGCGCGGCCGTGTCGCCGGCGACGCTGCACCGGCGCTTCCGCGCGCAGCTCGGCACGACCCCGCTGGCCTGGCTGACCGGAGAGCGGGTGGCCCTCGCCTGCCGGCTGATCGAGCGCGGGGAGGAGCGGCTCGACCTGGTGGCGGCACGCAGCGGCCTGGGAACCGCCGCCAACCTGCGGGCGCGGCTGCGTCGGGAGACGGGACTCAGCCCGTCGGCCTACCGGCGGCGTTTCGGACCGGCCGCCGGGGAAGCGCTGACCGTATGAGATTCCTCGTACGCGACCGGCTCCTCGCCTTCGGTGACGACTACTGGATCGAGGACGACCGCGGCAACAGGGTGTACCTCGTCGACGGCAAGGCGATCCGGCTGCGGGACACCTTCGAGCTGAAGGACGTCCACGGGCAGGTCCTGGTCGACATCCACCAGAAGATGTTCGCCCTGCGCGACACGATGGTGATCGAGCGGGACGGCGAGCCCTTGGCGACGATCCGCCGCAAGCGGCTCTCCCTGCTGCGCAACCACTACCGGGTCGCCTTGGCGGACGGCCGCACCGTGCTCGACGTCAGCGGCAAGATCCTCGACCGCGAGTTCGCGATCGAGTACGACGGTGAGCTGCTGGCCGTCGTCTCCCGGCGGTGGCTGCACGTGCGGGAGACGTACGGCGTCGACGTCGTGCGGGAGGACGCGGATCCGGCGCTGCTGATCGCGGTGACGGTGTGCGTGATCCACCTGGTGGAGAAGGAGCGGGAGGACTGAGCCCGGGCGGGGGCACGGGCCCGGGCCCGGGCCGGGGGCGCGGGCCGGGGGCGCGGGCCGGAGGCGCGGGCCGGGGGTTGGGGCACGGGCCCCGGGCCGGGGGCACGGGTACCGGGCCGGGGGCACGGGTACCGGGCCGGGGGCACGGGTACCGGGCCGGGGGCGCGGGCCCCGGGCTGAGGGACGGGCCGGGGGCGCGGCGGCACGCGGCGCGGCGGCGCGGCGGCGCGGCGGCGCGGCGGCTCAGCACCGCGGCGGCTCAGCGGTGCAGCGGCGCAGCGGTGCGGCGGCGTGCGGCGCTCAGCGGCGCGGCGGCTCCAGCCCCAGCACCCGGTCCTTCAGGGCCGGGAACTGCTCTCGGGTCGTCGCCACCTTCGCCGGGTCGAACTCCACCGTGAGGACCTCCTCGCCGGGGCCGGCCTCCGCGAGCACCTCGCCCCATGGATCGACCACGATCGAGTGACCCGCCTGGGGAACTCCCGCGTGCGTCCCGGCCGTTCCACACGCGAGCACGAACGCCTGGTTCTCGACCGCCCGCGCCTGGGCCAGCAGCGTCCAGTGCGCCCGGCGGCGCTCCGGCCAGCCCGCCGGAATCACCAGGGTCTCGGCGCCGGCGTCGACGAGGCCGCGGAAGAGTTCGGGGAAGCGGAGGTCGTAGCAGGTGGCCACACCGACGGTCGTCTCGGGGAGCCGTACGGTCACCAGTTCGCGCCCCGCGCCCATCAGCACGGCCTCGCCCTTGTCGAAGCCGAAGCGGTGGATCTTGCGGTAGGCGGCGGCCAGGTCGCCGGAGGGGGAGAAGACGAGAGAGGTGTTGTAGAGGGGGCCGTCGGGGTCCCGTTCGGGGATCGAGCCCGCGTGCAGCCACACGCCCGCGTCGCTCGCGGCCTTGGCCATCGCCTCGTGAGTGGGGCCTTCCAGCGGCTCGGCCTCGCCGGCGAAGTCCTCGTAGGCGAACGCCCCGGTGGTCCACAGCTCCGGCAGCACGACGAGGTCGGCGGCCCCGCTCTGTTCGCGCACCAGCGAGGCGACCCGCGCCCGCCGCGCTTCGACCGATTCGCCCTCTTCCACGGCGATCTGGATCAGAGAGGCGCGCACACTACCACCGTCCTGGCATTCGAGTCGTCCACACGGGCCTACGATCGTCACACGAAAGCACTGCCGGGGTGCCTCACAGCAGCGTAACTTAGCGTTTCAAGACACCCGCCGACAGCCACTCCCGCTGGCAAACGCCGCCACTATCTGCCCGCCCGTGTACCGACCGCCGAGGGGTCCCGTTCCGTGAGTCTGCATCCCACCCTCCAGCCCTACGCCGACGCCTGGACCCACTCCATCGAAGCGATATCCGAGCTGGTGCAGCCGCTGGTGGAGGCGGACTGGAACCGCCGTACCCCGTGCCCCGGATGGTCGGTGCGCGACATCGTGTCGCACGTCATCGGACTGGACTGCGAGATGTACGGGGATCCGCGGCCCATCCACTCCCTCCCCCGCGACCTCTTCCACGTCGCCACCGACCTCCAGCGCTACATGGAGATACAGGTCGACGTCCGCCGTCACCACACGGCGCCGGAGATGACGTCCGAGCTGGAGTACACGATCATCCGGCGCAACCGCCAGCTGCGGAACGAGTCGCGCGGCCCGGCCACCAAGGTGCGCGGCCCCCTCGGCACCGAGCTCACCCTCGAGCAGTCCATGCGCAACCACGCGTTCAACGTGTGGGTGCACGAGCAGGATCTGCGGGCCGCCCTCGGCCGCCCCGGCAACCTCGACTCCCCCGGCGCGCACATCACCCGTGACGTGCTCCTCGCCGAACTCCCCGCCGTCGTGGCCGACAAGGCGAACGCGCCGCGCAGTTCGGCCATCGTCTTCGACGTGCACGGGCCCGTCGAGTTCCTGCGCACGATCCGCGTCGACATCCAGGGGCGCGGCACCCTCGAGACGGCTCCCGCCCTCGGGCCCGCGGCCGCCTTCTCCCTCGACTGGGAGACGTACGTCCGCCTGGCCTGCGGCCGGGTGACCCCGGAGGCGGTCGCGGACCGGGTGAAGGCTGAGGGGGAGCCGGAGCTGATCGCGGCGATCCTGCGGAACTTCCCGGTGACGCAGTAGTACGCGGCAGGAAGCGGCAGTACACGGGACGGGCCCGTCGTGACGATCACGACGGGCCCGTCCCGTTGCCCGGAGGTAGGCCGGCGTCAGCCGAGCCTGGCGAAGCCGTAGTTCAGCAGCTTCGTCGCGTCCGCGGAGCGCGTGGTGGCGTTGGTGGAGGCCAGCACCGTGCCCACGACGGTCTTGCCGTTGCGGGTGGCGGCGAAGACGAGGCAGTACTTCGCCTGCGCGCCGGAGCCGGTCTTCACGCCGATGGTGCCGCTGTAGCTGCTCAGCAGCGTGTTGGTGTTGGTCCACGCCGCCATGGTGCGGGTGGTGCCGGTCTTGGTGATCGTCTTGGCCGTGTACGACTTGGTCTTGACGATCGTGCGGAATATCGAGCTCTTCAGCGCGTTGCTGCCGAGCTTCGTGAGGTCCTTGGCCGTGGAGTAGTTGGCGCCGTTGCTGATGCCGTCGAACGAGTCGAAGCGCGTGTTCGTCATGCCCAGCGCCTTCGCCGTGTTGTTCATCTTGGCGATGAAGTTCTTGACGCGCGCGGACCGGGTCGAGCCGGAGCCGAACTTGTCGGCGAGCGCGTAGGCGGCGTCGCAGCCCGACGGCAGCATCAGCCCGTAGAGCAGCTGACGCACCGTGACCTTGTCACCGACGATCAGGCGCGCGGACGAGGCGCCCTTCGACACGATGTAGTCGCTGTACGCCTTCTGGATGGTGACCTTGGCGTCCAGGTTCAGGCCCGGCTGCGAGAGCACGACCTTGGCGGTCATGATCTTCGTGGTGGAGCCGGTGCTCAGCCGGGTGTTCGCACCCTTGGCGTACAGCTGCGCGCTGTTCGCGTTGTTCATCACGTAGCCGGTCTTGGCGGCGATGGTGGGCGTGGCAACGGCTTGTGCGGGCGCCGCGGTGAGGGCACCGGTGGCGAGCATCGCGCCGGTCGTGATGGCGACGGCTGCGGCTCTGCGGGTCCGGATGCCCTTGATGGCGGTTATCAACTGAAATACCCCGATTACGTCGAATGCCCCTGCGATGCGGCCGAGTTCAAGGGGAAAGTAGGTGGGACCGCATGTGTGTGACACGTAAGTAGCACAGAAAGTTGTGCGCTTGCTGCGAGCGTTTTTCGCCAACCCCGCCCGTCCCCCTTCCGGGGATCCTCGCCCTCCCGGGCGTCCTCCACCGTCCGCATGATGGACACGGCCCCGCATGCGTACGTGTTGTATCTATCCTGTGGACATGCCATCCGCCCCTCCAGCCACCCTCAAGCAGCCGCCCGCCGCCGACCGTGTCTACGCCCACGTCAAACAGGGCGTCCTCGACCGCAGCTACGAAGGCGGCACGCTACTCACCGAAGGCGAACTCGCCGAGGCCGTCGGGGTCTCCCGCACACCGGTGCGGGAGGCGCTGCTGCGCCTGGAGGTGGAGGGGCTGATCAAGCTGTACCCGAAGAAGGGAGCGCTGGTCCTGCCGGTCTCCGCGCAGGAGATCGCGGACGTCGTGGAGACCCGGCTGCTGGTGGAGGAGCACGCGGCGCGCAAGGCCGTGCCCGCGCCGCCGGGACTCATCGAACGGCTGGAGGAACTGCTCGCGCGCCAGAAGGAACAGGCCGCCGCCGGCGACCTGGCCGGGGCCGCCGTCACCGACCGCTGCTTCCACGCCGAGATCGTCCGCAGCGGCGGGAACGAGATCCTGTCGCGGCTGTACGACCAGCTGCGCGACCGTCAGCTTCGGATGGGCGTCGCCGTCCTGCACTCCCACCCGGACCGGATCGCCAAGACCCTGTTGGAGCACGAGGAGATCCTGGAGGCGCTGCGCTCCGGGGACGCGGAGGCGGCCGTCGGGATCGTCCACCGGCACGTCGGCTGGTTCTCGCACCTGGCGCGGGGTGAGGTCCGATGAGCCCGACGCGGCCGGCCGGCAACTCCACCCTTCCGGGTGACCCGCCGGGTGGACGGCGTGCGATCGCCGTCTGGGGGATCGGCGTCTCCGTCTACTTCGTCGCCGTCATCTTCCGGACCTCCCTCGGAGTGGCCGGCCTCGACGCCGCCGACCGCTTCCATGTGAACGCCTCCGCGCTGTCCACCTTCACGATCCTCCAGCTGCTGGTGTACGCGGGCATGCAGATACCGGTCGGTCTGCTGGTGGACCGGCTCGGCACCAAGAAGGTGCTGGGCATCGGCGTCGTGCTCTTCACGGCCGGGCAGCTCGGGTTCGCGTTCTCGCCGTCGTACGGCATGGCGCTCGCCTCACGGGCGCTGCTGGGGTGCGGGGACGCGATGACCTTCATCAGCGTGCTGCGGCTCGGGACGCGCTGGTTCCCGGCGCGGCGCGGGCCGCTGGTCGCGCAGTGCGCGGGGCTGGCGGGGATGGCGGGCAACCTCGTGTCCACGCTGGTCCTGGCCCGGTTGCTGCACGGCGTGGGATGGACGGCGGCGTTCGCGGGGAGCGCCCTCGCGGGGGTCGTCGTGCTGGTGCTGCTGGTGCTGTTCCTCAAGGACCACCCCGAGGGGTACGAGCCCGCGCCCTTCCCCCACCAGGGGGCCGCGTACGTGCGCCGGCAGATCGCCGCGTCCTGGCGGGAGCCGGGGACACGGCTGGGGCTCTGGGTGCACTTCACCACCCAGTTCCCGGCGATGGTGTTCCTGCTGCTGTGGGGACTGCCCTTCCTCGTCGAGGCGCAGGGCCTCAGCCGGGCCACCGCCGGGGAACTGCTCACCCTCGTCGTCCTGTCCAACATGGTCGTCGGCCTCGTGTACGGGCAGGTCGTCGCCCGGCACCACGGTGCGCGGCTGCCGCTCGCGCTCGGGACCGTGGGCGCGACCGCGCTGCTGTGGGCGGCGACGCTGGCGTACCCCGGCGGGCGCGCTCCGATGTGGCTGCTGGTGGTGCTGTGCACCGTCCTCGGGGCCTGCGGGCCCGCCTCGATGATCGGCTTCGACTTCGCACGGCCTGCGAACCCGCCCGAGCGTCAGGGGACCGCCTCCGGGATCACCAACATGGGTGGTTTCGTCGCCTCCATGACGACGCTCTTCGCGATCGGCGTACTGCTGGACGCGACCGGGGACGACTACCGGGTCGCCTTCTCCGCGGTGTTCGTGCTGCAGGCGATCGGGGTGAGTCAGATCCTGCGGCTGCGCAGGCGGGCGGCCCGGCGGGAGCGGGAGCGGTTGATCGCGAGCCGGGTGTCGTCCGTGCACGTGCCCGTCTAGGAGGGGTCGGTGCGGGCGTCGCCGGGGCTCCCCCGGCTTCCCCGACTCGGCCCTGAACGGGCCCCGTCCCGCAAGCCGCGTCCTCGTTGCGGCCTCGTCCCGAACCGCGCCGGAGGGGGCGCCCCGGCCGGGCCGCATCACCCGGACCGGCGCCATGAGCCCCCGCCCGCTGCCGAAACCCGGTTGCCCGCACGGGCGTTCGACCTCTACCGTCGGGGCCATCGACGTGTAGCTCAACAGCAGAGCGCCGGGCTGCAGACCCGGAGGGAGCGGGGGCGGCACCCGCCACGTCGGCTGGACGACGTGTAGCTCAGCAGCAGAGCGCCGGGCTCGGGACCCGGAGGGCACGGGGGCGGAACCCGTCACGTCGGCTTATGAACCACGACGCTGACCAGCAGCACCTCGCAGAGGCGAACCCTGGCTACGCGTCCGGCCAACTGGCCAGGGCGCTCGCTACCGCCCGTACCCACCAGGACCCCGACACCCGCCGCCGTGCCCAGGACAAGAGCCGCGCCTGGCGCGCCGTCCTCGCCGGCATGGCCAACGGACTGCTCGCGATCGGCTCCCGGACCCCCGTCGCCGGGCTGCCCGCCTGGGTGACCCCCGAGGTCGTCCGCGGCGGCTTCGCCACCGGCGAGGCCCTCGCCGGCGGGCCCCTGCGCCCGTACGAGACCGAGGTCGCGCGGCGGGCCGGCATCCCGGAGGACCGGCGGGCCCTGTTCGCGTACTGGCTGTCCGAGGACGGACTGGGCCGGCTCTACGACCTGCTGGACAGCGGACGCTACGAGGTGACCGTCCCCGAGGAGGCCGCCCTGCTCACCGTGGCCTGGCTCGCCAGGGCCGGGGAGACGCAGGCCGCCGTGGCCCTCGTCGAGGAGCTGGTCCCGTTCGCGGACCGTCTGCGTTTCTCGCCGCCGCCCGCCGACCGTCCCGCCCCAGACGCCGCCGCGGTCCACCGCCGTACCGTCGGCGACGCCTGGCACGACCTGGACCGGCGCCTCCCCAGCCGGGCCGTGGAGACACAGCGGGAGGCGCTCGCCGTCTGGCAGCCGTTCGGCGACGAACTGCTCGCGCACTGGCTGGAGACGGCCGAGGACGGGCAGGTCCTGGCGCGCACCCCCGACGCCGGCTGGCACGAGCGCGGCGAGGAGCTGCTGCGCCGCTACCGCGACCTCGCCCGTCGGCACACGTACTGCACCAAGCACCTCAACCCCAAGCAGAACCTGGCGATCCTGCGGGGCGCCCTGGAGGAGACCCTGGCGGGCCGCCCGCTGGACGCGCGCCGGGTCGGGCTGCTGCGGCACGCGGTCACGTCCATGGTGCGGCGGCGCGGGCGGCCCGGGTCCCCGGAGCTGACCGCGCTGCGCCGGGAGCAGGCCGCGCAGGCGGCGCTGCCCTCGCACCACGCCCTGGCCCAGCTCGTGCTGCGCAGGCTGTCCGGGCTGCCGCTGGAGGAGGGCGTCGGCGAGGTCGAGCCGCTCCTCGCCCCGGTGAGCGAGGAGGAGGCGCGGGAGACGGGGCTGCCCGCGGGGGCGGCGATCCCGCACGCTCTGCGACGGCCCGTCGAGGCCGCGCTGAGCGCGCCCATCGGCACGCTGGTGGAGCGCGGTCTCGTGCCGTCGGCGGAAGTGCTGGCCGAGCTGGTCCCGCAGCTCGTCGCCGCCACCACGGCGCAGGCCTACCGGGACGAGTCCCTGCGCACCCTGGCCGCCGCCCACTACCGCGCCTTCCGCAACCGCCGCTCGCTGCTCCTGCTCGACCTGGAGCGGCAGGTGCGGGTGGAGGAGCTGCCGTGGGTGAAGGCCGTGGCGGGGTGGCGCTCCGACACCGAGGCGGGGGAGGTGTCCGCCCTCGCGCTGCGGCGGCTCGGCGAGCTGGCGGTGCAGGCCTTCCCGGGCACGATGCTGCCCAACCCGCTCGTCCGCGAACTGTCCGTGCTGGCGCGCCAGGCCGACCTGGGCGCTCCCCTGGTCGAGGAGCTGGCCGCGGACATCTTCATGGGCACGTTCACCCCGAAGTTCCTCGCCGCGGCTCGCGTCGCCGCCGAACTCCTCGGCGGCGGCTCGCTCTACGAGCGTTACTACGCCATCGACTACCGGGCCCTGCGCAACCTGGCGATCGCCGAGGCCGGCGAGGCGCAGACCCGGACGATCCGTCCCCGGACCTCGCCCGCGTTCGCGAAGCTGTGCGCCGAACGGGCCGGGGCCTCCTCGTCCCGCGCCCGCTGGGGCTTCGGCTCGGTGGCCGCGAACGGCACGGTGATCGAGCAGGCGCAGATCCTCACCACGCACAACCTGGCCACCCTGGTCCACCGCGTGGGCATCGCCCCCGCCACGGGCTGGGAGGACCTGGCCCGCCGCAGCTTCGACACCGTCTGCCGCCTGACCGCACGCGTCCACGGCAACCCGCGTCCGCTGTCCACCGTCAAGGACGCGGCCTACGCCTGGCGGCAGATGCTGTTCCACCTGTCCCTGTGCACCCCGCGGGAGCAGGCCCGCACCCTGGACTGGCTGTCCGAGGAGCTCACCCGCCGCCCCGGCCATGTGGCGGCCCGCCTCGCCCCCGCCCTCACCGGCCTGCGCCAGGTCGCGCGGGGCGGCTCGCCGGAGGACGGCGAGGGCCGACGGCTCCTGGGGTGGACCACCGGCGGCCACTGGATGCTGGACACGACGAGGCCGGCCAGGTGACCCGGTGGACGCGTGAGGACGGCGCGTGGCGATGGGACGCCTGTCCGGCCACCGGCTGACCACGGCTGCGCCTGCTCGTCGGCCGGGCCGAGGGAGCGGAGACACCGCGCCCGGCCCAGGAGCCACGCCCTGTTCGGCAGGTGCGTGGCTCCTTCAGGGCGAAGCGGCTCCCGCGGGTGACCGGGTCGCCGAGGTCGCCTCGGGGGTCATCCCCAGGTGATCAGCCTCTTCGGCTGTTCCAGGATGGCCGCCACGTCCGCCAGGACCTTGGAGCCCAGCTCGCCGTCCACCAGGCGGTGGTCGAAGCTGAGCGCCAGCGTGGTGACCTGACGCGGCTTCACCTTCCCCTTGTGCACCCACGGCTGGAGCTTGATCGCGCCGACCGCGAGGATCGCGGACTCGCCGGGGTTGAGGATCGGCGTGCCGGTGTCGACGCCGAAGACCCCGACGTTGGTGATGGTGACCGTGCCGCCCTGCATGGCCGCCGGGGAGGTCTTGCCCTCCCTCGCGGTCGCCACCAACTCGCCCAGGGCCTCGGCGAGCTGCGGCAGCGTCTTGTCGTGGGCGTCCTTGATGTTCGGCACGATCAGACCGCGCGGGGTCGCGGCCGCGATGCCCAGGTTCACGTAGTGCTTGCGCACGATCTCCTGGTTGGCCTCGTCCCAGGAGGCGTTGACCTCCGGGTTGCGCTTGATCGCGACCAGCAGGGCCTTGGCGATCAGCAGGAGCGGGTTGACCCGCAGCCCCTGCATGTCCTTGTCCTGCTTGAGCTCCTCGACCAGCTTCAGCGTGCGCGTGACGTCGACCGTCACGAACTCGGTGACGTGCGGCGCCGTGAACGCCGACCCCACCATCGCCTGCGCTGTCGCCTTGCGGACCCCCTTGATCGGGACGCGGGTCTCACGAACCGCGTCGTAGGTGACCGCGGGTGCCGGAGCGGCGGTGGGTGCCGGCGCCGCGGTGCCCGTCGGGACGGCGGCCGGGCCCGGCTGCGGCGCCGCCGGCTGTGCGGGGGCCTGCACCGGGGACGCCGCCGCGTGGACGTCCTCGCGCGTGATGATGCCGTCGGGGCCGGACGGGACCACCGTCGCGAGGTCCACGCCCAGGTCCTTGGCCAGCTTGCGCACGGGCGGTTTGGCGAGCGGGCGGGGCCTCTCGGTCAGGGCGGACAGACCGGGGGCCGGCGCGGGGTGCGCCGCCGTACCGTGCCCGTTCAGCTCCGCCTGGACGGCCGCGGTCACGGCCGACTCCTGGGCCGGGATCTCCGCCGCCTTGCGCGGCCGGCGCTTGGTGGAGGAGGCGGCCACGCCGTACCCGACGAGGACCGGCTGGCGGCCGGAACCCTCCGCCTCGGGCTCGGCGGGCTTCTGCTCCGCGGCGGCGGCCGGCGCCGGCGTACCGGCGGGCGCGGCGGAGCCCGCCACGTCCACCGCGATGATCGCCGTGCCCACGTCCACCGTGGTCCCCTCGGGGAAGTGGAGGGCGCGGACCACACCGTCGTAGGGGATGGGCAGCTCGACGGCGGCCTTGGCGGTCTCGACCTCGCACACCACCTGCCCGTCCGTCACCGTGTCCCCGGGCTGGACGTACCACTTGAGGATCTCGGCCTCGGTGAGTCCCTCGCCCACGTCGGGCATCTTGAACTCGCGTACGGACGCTTCCGTCATCGTCGTCACGACCCTCTCCTCAGTACGCCAGGGCACGGTCGACGGCGTCGAGTACCCGGTCCAGGCCCGGCAGGTACTCCTCCTCGAGGCGGGCCGGCGGGTACGGGGCGTGGTAGCCGCCGACCCGGAGCACCGGGGCCTCCAGGTGGTAGAAGCAGCGCTCCGTGATCCGGGCGGCGATCTCCGCGCCCGAGCCGAAGAACACCGGCGCCTCGTGGACGACGACCAGACGGCGGGTCTTCTCCACGGAGGCCTGGATGGAGTCGAAGTCGAGCGGGGAGACCGAGCGCAGGTCCAGGACCTCGAGGTTCCTGCCCTCCTCGGCGGCCGCGGCGGCGACCTCCTGGCAGAGCTTCACCATCGGGCCGTAGGCGACCAGGGTCAGGTCGGTGCCCTCGCGGACGACCTGCGCCTTGTGCAGCGGGCCGGGGATGGCCTCGGTGTCGACCTCGCCCTTGTCCCAGTAGCGCCGCTTCGGCTCGAAGAAGATCACCGGGTCGTCGCTCTGGATGGCCTGCTGCATCATCCAGTAGGCGTCGCCGGCGTTCGACGGGGAGACGATCTTCAGGCCCGACACGTGCGCGAAGAGCGCCTCGGGGGACTCCGAGTGGTGCTCCACGGCGCCGATGCCGCCGCCGTAGGGGATGCGGACGACGACCGGGAGCTTGACCTTGCCCAGCGAGCGGGCGTGCATCTTCGCGAGCTGCGTGACGATCTGGTCGTAGGCCGGGAAGACGAAGCCGTCGAACTGGATCTCCACCACCGGGCGGTAGCCGCGCAGGGCGAGGCCGATCGCGGTGCCCACGATGCCGGACTCGGCGAGCGGGGTGTCGATGACCCGGGACTCCCCGAAGTCCTTCTGCAGGCCGTCCGTCACCCGGAACACGCCGCCGAGCTTGCCGACGTCCTCGCCCATGATGAGGACCTTGGGGTCGGACTCCAGGGCGTGGCGCAGCGACTCGTTGATCGCCTTGGCGAGTGCCATCTTCTCGGCCATCTCAGTTTCCCCCCTCTGCGTCCGCGAACGACGCCTGGTAGGCGGCGAACTGGGCCCGCTCCTCGTCGACGAGCGCGTGCCCGTCCGCGTACACGTTCTCGAAGATGGCGAAGTGGTCCGGGTCGGGCATGGCACGGACCGCTTCGCGCACTCGCCTGCCCAACGCCTCGCTCTCGGCCTCGAGTTCCGCGAAGAATCCCTCGTCCGTGTGGTTTGAGGCCTCCAGGTACCGGCGGAGGCGCAGGATCGGGTCCTTCGCCTCCCAGGCGGCGCGCTCGTCGTCGTGCCGGTAGCGGGTGGGATCGTCGGAGGTGGTGTGGGCACCCATGCGGTACGTGTACGCCTCGACGAGGGTCGGCCCCTCGCCCCTGCGGGCCCGCTCCAGGGCCCACTTGGTGACCGCGAGACAGGCGAGGACGTCGTTGCCGTCGACGCGGACGCCCGGGAAGCCGTAGCCCTGTGCACGCTGGTAGAGCGGGACGCGGGTCTGCTTCTCGGTCGGCTCGGAGATCGCCCACTGGTTGTTCTGGCAGAAGAACACCACCGGGGCGTTGTAGACCGCGGAGAAGGTGAACGATTCGGCCACGTCGCCCTGGCTGGAGGCGCCGTCGCCGAAGTAGGCGATGACCGCCGAGTCCGCGCCGTCCTTGGCGACGCCCATGGCGTAGCCGGTGGCGTGCAGCGTCTGGGAGCCGATGACGATCGTGTAGAGGTGGAAGTTGTTGCCGTTGGGGTCCCAGCCGCCGTTGTTGACGCCGCGGAACATGCCCAGCAGGTTGGTCGGGTCGACGCCGCGGCACCAGGCGACGCCGTGTTCGCGGTAGGTCGGGAAGACGTAGTCGTCGTCGCGCAGGGCGCGGCCGGAGCCGATCTGGGCGGCCTCCTGGCCGAGCAGCGAGGCCCACAGGCCCAGCTCGCCCTGACGCTGCAGGGAGGTGGCCTCGGCGTCGAAGCGGCGGGTGAGCACCATGTCGCGGTACAGGCCGCGCAGCTCCTCGGGGGTGACGTCGGCGACGTACGGGTCGTACTCGGCGTCGTTCACGCGTTCGCCCTCGGGCGTGAGCAGCTGGACGAGCTGGTGCTCGCCGCCCTGCTTCGCGGTGGCGCGGCTGGTGCGGGTGGTGCGGTTCGCGCCGGCGGCGCGCTTGGTGCCGGTGGCCTTGGCCGCCGCGGCGCGGGTGGTGCCGGCCGCCGCCTCGGTGCCGGTGGCGCCGGCCTTGCTTCCGGCGCTGCGTCGCGGCTTGCGCGCGGCAGTGCTCTCCACGGTCACGTGTGCTCCTCCGTCGGTCCGGCCCCCGGGGTTGCCGGGAACCAGTGCGGCTCACCTGTTTCCGGCACCCGTGCACGGGGTGGGTGCCACTCGGCCGGAACAGGCGTGACAGGTGCCCCGGCGAGCGCCCTGCAAGATTTCACGTTACCCAGTGCGCGACATTTCTGTGAAACCCCATCTGACCTGCGTTTTTGCTTGGATTTCCAAGTAAATAGGCAAAGTCCGAAAGGCGCCTGGTCACAGCCTTGCAGGAGGCCGGAGCTACGGCACGTTATCCCGCTGACCCAGGTCACGGGAAGGGTTTGGCTGCGAATGCGCCGACGGTACGCAAGGACGGACGAATCGTGATGTTTCACCCGGTCGGCCCCTTCTTCGGTGGACCGCTCCACGCCCGGGACGGACCCCAGGACGACCGCCGGAGATCACTTGTGACGCCTGGTGACTGTGTGTGACAACGCCCAGCTCACGGGCCCCTGCACGTGCCCTAGCATCGGCGCGTGCCGCGCTCCTGTGTACCACCCTCTGTGCCCCACGCGCCCCCTCTGGGCGCCCTGCTCCGCCGATACGCCGCCGGCTCCGCCGTCGCCTGCGAGCCCGTCGACCAAGGGCTGCTGAACCGCGGCTACCGGCTGCGCACGACCCGCGGCCGCTACTTCCTCAAGCACCACTTCGACCCGGACACCGCCGACCCGTCCTCGATCGTCCGCCAGCACCGGGCCACCCAGCGCCTGGCCGACCTCGGCGTCCCCGTGGCGCCCCCGCTGCCCGGCCGCGACGGACGCACGGTCGCCGTCGTCGGCGGCCACGCCTACGCCCTGCACCCCTGGATCGACGGCCGCCACCGCCACGGCGCCCAGCTCACCCCCGGCGAGTGCGGCCGGCTGGGGGCGCTGCTGGGCGTCGTCCACGCGAGCCTGGAGCGCGTGATGCCCGCCCACGCGCGGGCGCGCGCCACCCCCACCGAGAGCCCCGCCCCCTCCGACACCTTCGCGCTGATCGACGACCTCCTCGCGCGCGTGCGCCGCCACCGCCCCGCCGACTCCTTCGACGAACTGGCCCGCCACCGGCTGCTGGAACGGCGCACCCTGCTGGAACGGCACGCCGACCGGCGCCCGCCGCGCAGCGGCCCGGCCGGCTGGGTCCACGGGGACTTCCACCCCTTCAACCTGCTCTACCGCGACGACGCCCCCGCCGCCATCGTCGACTGGGACCGGCTCGGCGTGCAGCCCCGCGCGGAGGAGGCCGTCCGCGCCGCCGCCATCTTCTTCGTCCGGCCCGACGGCACCCTCGACCTGCCCAGGGCACGGGCGTACGCGCGCGCGTACCGGCGCACGGCCGGGGCCGCACCGTCCGAACTCGCGGCGGCCGTGCACCGCGTGTGGTGGGAGCGCCTCAACGACTTCTGGATGCTGCGCTGGCACTACGAGCGCGGCGACACCCGCGCCGACTCCCAGTTCCCGGCGGCCTCCGCCCTCGCCGTGTGGTGGACGCGGGAGTACGACGCGGTCCGCGACGCCTTCACGGACTGAGGCGGGATCCCGGGCCGGGGGCGGCAGGCGGCCGTCGAAGGCGAGCACGCGCGCGTGAAGCCCGGTTCAGGCTCCTCGCGCGCGTGCGCTGTGCGGTGCGGCCGGTCAGGAGTCCCCTTCCTCGCCGCCGCTCGTGAGTCCGGAGACGGTGCCCCCGTCGGTCGTGCCACCGTCGTTCGTGCCGCCGTCCGTGGTGCCCGGGTCGCTCGTCGCGGGGTCACTCGGCTCCTGGGACGACTCCGTCTCGCTCGGCTGGTCCGACGGCTCGTCGGACGGCTCACTGCTGTAGCTGGGGGACGGCGTGTACGAGGGCTCGTACGACGGAGTCCAGTCGGGACCGGAGTTCGAGCCGGAGCTGCCGTCCGAGGTGTCCTCCGTGGAGTCGTCGGTCGGCGAGTCGCTCGGGGACGCGCTGGCCTTGTCGTCCGTCGCGGACGGCGTGGCGCTCGGCGACTGCGTGGTCTCCGAGCCGCCGCCCTTGGAACCGGCGTTGTTCAGCGCGAGCGCGACGCCTGCGGCGATGGCGATCACCGCCAGGACGGCGAGGACCCACAGCTTGCCGCGGCCGCTGCCCTTGTTCCCGTGGCCCTCGAAGCCGCCCTCGTCACCGCCGCCGTAGCCGGCGGGCAGGAGCGGCTGCGGGATCTGCGAGGTGCTGGAGCCGTCGGCGCCGTGCGGCATCACCGACGTGCTCGCGAAGCCCGCCGCGGCGGCGCCCGCACCGGCGGCCGCGTCGACCGGCCCGGTGTTCCAGGTGCCCGTGTGGCCGCCCTGGTCGTACAGCATCTGCAGGGCGTACTGGACCAGGCCGCGCATCTCCTCCGCGGTCTGGAAACGGTCGTCGGGCTCCTTGGCGAGGGACCGCATGACGAGGCCGTCGAGTTCCGGCGGGCACGCCCCGTCCGAGGTCCGCGACGGCGGCACCGGGATGTCCTGGACGTGCTGGTAGACCACCGACAGCGGGGTCTCGCCCGTGAACGGCGGGCGCAGCGCGAGCAGTTCGTACAGCAGGCAGCCCGTGGCGTACAGGTCGGAACGGTGGTCCACGGCCTTGCCGAGGGCCTGCTCCGGCGAGAGGTACTGCGGGGTGCCCATGACCATGCCGGTCTGCGTCATCGTCGTGGACGCGCCGTGCAGGGCACGGGCGATGCCGAAGTCCATCACCTTCACCGCGCCGTTGTGCGTGATGATGACGTTCGCCGGCTTGATGTCGCGGTGCACGATGCCGTGCTGGTGCGAGTAGGCCAGCGCCTCCAGGACGCCGGACGTGATGATGAGTGCCTGCTCGGGGCCCGGCGCCTCGGCGTTGAGCAGCAGGTCGCGGATGGTCCGTCCCTCGACCAGCTCCATCACGATGTACGGCACGCTCTGGCCGCCCACGACGTCCTCGCCGGAGTCGTACACGGCGACGATCGCGTGGTGGTTGAGGCCGGCCACCGACTGGGCCTCGCGCGTGAAGCGGGCCTTGGACACCGGGTCCTCGGCGAGGTCGGCGCGCAACAGCTTGACCGCGACGGTGCGTCCGAGACGCACGTCCTCGGCGGCGAACACCTCCGCCATGCCGCCCCGGCCGAGTCTGCCGGTCAGCCGGTACCGGCCGTCCCCGACAAGCCCGCCGTTACCCCACATCTCCGGCGCATCTGACATACCGCCGCCAGTCGCCTCGGGGTCGGACGGGCCCTGAGCGCGCTGCTGTGCCATCAGTCCTCGCCGTCGTTTCTGCCCGCGGTGCGCGCGGTGTTGTTACGGTCTCCGTCGGCCACGCTACAGCCTCCGCGCAAACCTCCGGTCCGGGACGAGTCCGGAGGCCGGCCCGAGACGGACCGGTCATCAAACCCGTACCCCGGGCCGGCGTGCAAATTCTGTGCGCCCGCCGTACGACCCCTGTAACGCTTCCGCGACGCTTCTTTCGCGTACGGTCACGGAACGGGCACCGAGCTTGACGTGTCAGTGGCCTGGGGCAGACTTGGCCGGGAATAGCACTTTCGATTAATGGCGAGCCACGGCAAGCGACAGGCGCCTGAGGCCTTACGGGGGACGCAGAAGATGAGCCAGGACGGCGCACAGGGCCGGTTCGCGGGGCGGGCACTCGCCGGCGGCCGCTATCAGCTGCGCGACTTGCTCGGCGAGGGCGGCATGGCCTCGGTGCACCTCGCGTACGACTCCGTGCTCGACCGCCAGGTCGCGATCAAGACGCTCCACACCGAACTCGGCCGCGAGCAGGCCTTCCGCGAGCGTTTCCGGCGCGAGGCCCAGGCCGTGGCGAAGCTCACGCACACCAACATCGTCTCCGTCTTCGACACCGGCGAGGACGACGTCGACGGCATGACGACGCCGTACATCGTCATGGAGTACATCGAGGGCCGCCCGCTCGGCTCGGTGCTCGACGAGGACGTGCGGCAGCAGGGCGCGATGCCCGCCGACAAGGCGCTGAAGATCACAGCGGACGTGCTGGCCGCGCTGGAGATCAGTCACGAGATGGGCCTGGTCCACCGCGACATCAAGCCCGGCAACGTGATGATGACCAAGCGCGGCGTCGTCAAGGTGATGGACTTCGGCATCGCGCGCGCGATGCAGTCCGGCGTCACCTCGATGACACAGACCGGCATGGTCGTCGGCACCCCGCAGTACCTCTCGCCCGAACAGGCCCTGGGCCGTGGCGTGGACGCCCGCTCCGACCTGTACTCGGTCGGCATCATGCTGTTCCAACTGGTCACCGGGCGGCTGCCGTTCGACGCCGACTCGCCGCTGGCGATCGCGTACGCGCACGTGCAGGAGGAGCCGGTGGCTCCGTCCTCCGTCAACCGGTCGCTGCCGCCGGCCGTCGACGCGCTCGTCGCCCGCGCGCTGAAGAAGAACCCGAACGAGCGCTTCCCCACCGCCGTCGCCATGCGCGACGAGTGCCTGCGCGTCGCGGCCTCCTTCCAGGCCGCCCCGCCGAGCATCGTCCCCGGCGCCCAGACGTCGAGCGGCGCGGGTGTCGGCTCCGCGGTCTTCCCGCCGGTCGGCCAGAACACGCCGGGACCCCAGGGCAACGTCCAGACGCCCTACCCGCCGACCCCGGCCCCGAACAACCCGTACGGCACCCCGGCGCCCTCGACGCCGGCCCCGTCGTACGGCTACCCGCAGCAGGGCGGCGGCTACCGGACGCCCGCTCCGGCGTACGGCCACCAGCAGGGGCCGCACACCCCGCCCGCGTACAACCTCACCCCGCAGCCGGCCACGTCCGTGCCCTCCGGCGGCGGACGCAAGAGCAACAAGCCGGTGATCATCGGCTCGACGATCGTCGCCGTCGTGGCGGTGGGCGCCCTGCTCGGGACGCTGATGTCGAACGGCGGCAGCGAGGACGACAAGGGCGGCGGAACCGCCAGCCCGACCGCGACGGCGACGAAGGCGGCCGGCTACCGCGGTCCGGACACGTCCAAGACGATCGACGCGACCGAGTGCTCCGAGCCGCAGGAGTCGTACAACGACCCCTCCAAGATCCGCGTGCCGGACTTCAAGTTCAAGTACATCAAGTCGGTCAAGGAGTGCTTCCAGGCCGCCGGTTGGACGATGAAGGTCAAGGACTACAACGAGAACACCTACGGCGAGGGCGCGGTCATGGACCAGTTCCCGTCCGCCGGCACGGACGTCGACCCGAAGGACATGCCCGAGATCGAGCTGAGCGTGTCGACGGGCAACCCGCCGTCCTGACGCACGAGCACGCAGAAGGGCCCGGCGCCGGTCGCCGGGCCCTTTCTTCTTGCGGTCGGGACGTACGGTCCGCCCCGAAGGGGCAGGGGCCCCGAGACCCGAGAGGTTCGGGAGCTCAGGGCCCAGTGGGGTTCGAGGTCCGGGGGCGCAGGCGCCTGGAGGCACGGGCCGCCAGACGCCTGGAGGCACGGGCCGCCAGACGCCTAGAGGTACGGGCCGCCCGAACGGCCGCCCGCGCGTGGCTCGTCGGCGCCGTCGTGGCCGCCCACGCCCGGCGGCAGGGCGCGGCGCATCTGCTCCAACTGGGCGCGCGCGGCCATCTGCTGGGCGAACAGGGTGGTCTGGATGCCGTGGAAGAGACCCTCCAGCCAGCCGACCAACTGAGCCTGCGCGATCCGCAGCTCCGCGTCGCTCGGGGTCGTGTCGTCGTTGAACGGCAGCGAGAGCCGCTCCAACTCCTCTACCAGCTCCGGCGCCAGGCCGTCCTCGAGCTCCTTCACGGAGCTCGCGTGGATCTCCTTGAGCCGGGCCCGGCTGGCCTCGTCCAGAGGAGCCGCGCGCACCTCCTCCAGCAACTGCTTGATCATGCTGCCGATGCGCATGACCTTCGCCGGCTGCTCGACCTGTTCCGTCACCGGGGTCTCACGGGAGTCCTCGTCTGCGTCGATGCCGCCGAGTGCCATGCCGTCCTGGCCTACGACCAGGATTTTCTGGGCGTTCTCCGGCGACCTTTCGTTCCTCGGCATCTCCATGCCGCCATTCTCTCGCACCCCTACACCTCATCATCGTGGTGCCCCCTGTGGAGGGTGATCCACCGTTTCGGCCCCGTATTCCGTTCGGAGCAGTCCGACGTGCGACGGGCGCGCCCCGGCGTGACGCTTGTGGCTACTTCATCTCTGTCGGCTGAACACCGGGAGGGGGTCACGAACGTGACTCCATGGCGGTGGGGGTTGTGCGGGACGGGGGCGGGCCTGGCGTTGGCCCTCGGGCTGCCGTTCGGGGGAGTTGCGTCGTACGCCACCGTCCCTGCGTACGCCGGCGCCCCGCCGTACGCCACTGCCCCGCCGTACGCCACCGTCCCTGCGTACGTCACTGTCCCGCCCCACGTCACTGTCGCGCCGCGGGTCACCGTCCCACCGCGCGCCACCGCGTCGCCGCGCGCCACCGTCCCACCGCGCGCCACCGCGTCGCCGCGCGCCACCGTCCCACCGCGCGCCACCGCGTCGCCGCGCGTCACCGTCCCACCGCGCGCCACCGCGTCGCCCCACGGCCCCGTCCCGTCGCGCGCCACCGTCCCGCCGCGCGTCACCGCCCCGTCGTACGCCGCCGTGTCGGCGCCCGTGTCCCCCTCCGCGTCCCCGAGCGAGCCCGACCGGGCCGGGAGCCGGGCCGGGGAAGGACGGGTGCGGCCGGGCCGGAGCAGGGCGGCGGAGGAGTTCGACGACCGGCACGAGGAGCGGGACGACTCGGTCGCGCCCGAGGACGGGGACGTCGCCGAGGAGCCCGACGAGGACCCCGGCGCCGGGACCGAGCCGCCCCGTGGGGCCGGCCTGACCCCCACCGCGTCGCCGCAGGCGGTCACCACCGAGGAGCAGCCCGTCGGGCGCGTGCTGCGGATCCTGCCCCTCGGCAGCGGCTTGGTCCTCATCGGCCTGGGTCTGGGTCTCGCCTTCCTCGGCCTGCGGTTGCGGGCGAGCGGCCGCGGCTAGGGGGTGTCCGCGAAGTCGCGTCGTCCGCCCGGAGGGCGGGGCCTGCGGCGTCTGGTGCGTGTTCTCGGCGTGCCGGGCGGGCGCCCGCGTACTGGTCGTACTCGGGTGTTCGCCGGGTGCGGCGAGAGTGCGTGCCGGGCGTCGCGGGCCAGGCGAGACTTTGCGGACATCCTCTAGCTTGATCTTTAACCTGTGCGGCGGGGTCGTGGGGTCGTTGACTTCTTGGTTCGCTGTTTCGTAGTGCCTGGTTTGCGGACTGTGTGCACGTCGTGGCGCGGGGCGGGCCGGGTGTTCTTTCGTCCGGGTGGTCGTCCCGGGCCGGGGCGGGAGGGTTT
>NZ_JBIUBX010000035.1:0-108043 GCF_044548445.1 Streptomyces sp. NPDC052016 | reverse complement strand
GCGCCGGTTGCGGCCAGGGCGAGGGCGGCCGACGCCGCCGCGGAGGCCAGAAGCAGGCGAGCAGAGCGCATGAGAGAGTCCTTCCGCCAAGACCGAGCAGCTGGCGCTTCGTCAGCTGAGGTAACCCGGACCCGACGCGATCCACCGTCAGTCAGCTGTCGGGATCCCACCACTCGGGACGCTCAGCCGAGTGAACCGCGCTGACCGAGCGACGCCGGGGGCGCTCACGGCGCACCACCCGAAAGGGCGTGGAGCTGTGCTCTGCGGGACTGTGCGGTCTGACCCTGGACCAGCAGGAACAGGGCCTCTCTCGCGAGGCGTTGGGCCCTGTTCGACAACAGCATCGAGCGGCCGCCCCCGGCCACCACCGCGGCCGTGGTCGCGGCCCGAAGCACCTCGTACGCCTCAGTCCTGACGGTCAGCCTCTCCGTCAGAAGTTCCTGCGGCCCCGAGTGGTCGGCCAGGGCGTAGGTGCGCCGGCGGACCTCGGACAGGCGGGTGCGCAGGGGGATCGCCGTTTCCTCGTCCAGAAGGGACAGGGCCGCCTCCGCGACGCCGAACACCGCCGGGTTGGCGCTCACCGTCTTCGGGCGGTCCGTCGCGGCCCAGCGGCCGTACGGCGTGCGCAGGACCACCGCCTCCTCGGGGAGCCGGAAGCCGTCCAGGCCGAGGGAGACCGTGCGGGCCGCGGTGAGGGCGGCCAGGCGCATCGGCTCCGACGCGCGCAGTCCCGGCTGCTCGCGGGCCTCCGCGAAGGCGAAGAGGGCCTCGCCGGCGTCGGTGACCCCGGCGAGGAGCATGACGTCGTTCAGGCCCCACCCCGTGTACCAGGGCACCGTCCCGTCGAAGCGCCAGCCCTCCCGCTCCCGGGTCACCCGGACGGGGGTGCGCGGATACGCCCGCAGGTGGGCGTAGGCCACCCCGGACAGCAGCTCCCCGCTCGCCAGCCGGCCCAGCAGGCGGTCGCGCGCCGGGCCCTCGCTCCGTGCGAGCGTCAGGACCGGCGTGTGGTGCTGCGTCTGCACGAACCAGGTCGACAGGCACGCCCCGGCGAGGATCTCCGCCGTCTCGCGCACCACCGCGGCGGGGGCCGCCGACCCGCCGTACTCCTCGGGTGCGTTCACGCCCAGCAGGCCCGAGCGCCGGATCTCGGCGAGGTGGCTCGCCGGCACGCCCTCCTGGTCGACGCGTTCGGCGTGCGGCGACAGGAGGTCTTCGGCCAGGCGGCGGGCGCGGGTGACGAGCGGGTGCGGTGCGGTCATGGGCGAGATTCTCGCGGACGGGCGCGCCGGGAACGCGACCCGGCCGAGCGTCGTACCGCCGGCGCGGTAGGACCGCCTGCCCGCCTGCCCGCCTGCCCGCCTGCCCGCCTGCCCGCCGCCTCGGCCCCTGGCGCCCTCCTGCCGGGTTGGCTGGTCTATACCCTTGACTGGTACAGACCAAAGCGGTTGAGTGTGCCTCCACACCCCCCACCACGGCCGGCCCCGCGCCGCGGCCGGTGAGACCGGCACGCGCGGACAAGGCTCCCTCCGTCCTGCCCTCGGCGGGGACGGCCGTGCTCCGCGAAGGAGTTGATCCCGTGTCGAGGCGCCGTATCTCCGCGGTCGTGACCGCCCTCGTGCTCTCCACCGCCGCACCGGTGTTCCTGCCCGCCACGAACGCGTCCGCCGCCGCCTGCTCGAGCTACCCGAACTGGGTGGCCGGCAAGGCCTACCGCACCGGCGACATCGTCCGCTACACCGACGGCAAGGCCTACGTGGCCGAGCACGACAACCCGGGCTACGACCCGACCATCAGCACCTGGTACTGGGAGCCGTACGCCTGCGACAACGGTCCCGGGACGCCCGTCGGCAGCTTCGTCGTCACCGAGGCCCAGTTCAACCAGATGTTCCCGAGCCGGAACGGCTTCTACACCTACAGCGGACTCACCGCCGCGCTCAGCGCCTACCCCGGCTTCGCCACCACCGGCAGCGACACGACGAAGAAGCAGGAGGCGGCGGCCTTCCTCGCCAACGTGAGCCACGAGACGGGCGGGCTGGTGCACGTCGTCGAGCAGAACACCGCCAACTACCCGCACTACTGCGACTGGAGCCAGCCCTACGGCTGCCCGGCCGGCCAGGCCGCCTACTACGGACGTGGCCCCATCCAGCTCAGCTGGAACTTCAACTACAAGGCCGCGGGCGACGCGTTGGGGCTCGACCTGCTGAACAACCCCTGGCTGGTGCAGAACAACGCGGCGGTGGCCTGGAAGACCGCCCTCTGGTACTGGAACACCCAGTCCGGACCCGGCACCATGACCCCGCACAACGCCATGATCAACGGCGCGGGCTTCGGCCAGACGATCCGCTCCATCAACGGGTCCCTGGAGTGCGACGGCAAGAACCCGGCACAGGTGCAGAGCCGCGTGACCAAGTACCAGGAGTTCACGCAGATCCTGGGCGTGGCACCGGGCGGCAACCTCTACTGCTGACCGTCGCGCGGGTGTGCGACACTCCGCCGATGACCTCCGGAACGATCACCGCGGACTCTGCGGGAACCTGGAAACTCGGCGACCGGCCCGTCAACCGCGTCGGCTTCGGCGCGATGCGGCTGACGGGCAGCGCGGCCTTCCGCCTCGGGACCCCGAGCGACCGCGACCGGTCGATCGCCGTCCTGCGCAAGGCGATCGACCTCGGCGTCAACCACATCGACACGGCCGCCTTCTACTTCTCCTCCCTCCGCTCCGCCAACGAACTCATCAACAGCGCCCTGTCCCCGTACCCGGACGACCTCCTCATCGCCACGAAGGTCGGCCCCTTCCGTGACTACGCGGGGGAGTGGGGCACCTCGGCCCGCCCCGAGGACCTGCGCGGCCACGTCGAGGAGAACCTGCGCCAGCTCGGCCGCGACCACCTCGACCTCGTCTACCTGCGCCGCATGCGCCAGGAGTCGATCGCCGAGCACTTCGGTGCGCTCGCCGACCTGCGCGCGGCCGGTCTCGTCCGCCACCTCGGCGTCTCCGACGTCGAGCCGCGCCACCTCGCCGAGGCCCTGGCCATCGCGCCGGTGGTGAGCGTCCAGAACCGCTACGGCCTGGGCGACCGCCCGCCCGCCACCGCCGAACTCCTCCGTATCTGCGGCGAACGGGGCATCGCCTTCGTGCCGTTCTACTCCATCGCCGGAGAGGCGGGCCCGCAGGGGGCGACGACCGCCCACGACGACGAGGTGCTCGCGGTTGCCCGATCGCACGGTGCGAGCCCCGCGCAGGTCAGACTGGCCTGGAGCCTGGCCCAGGGCCCGCACGTCCTGGCGATCCCCGGCACGGGCAACCCCGACCACCTCGTCGAGAACGTGGCGGCGGGGGCACTGCGACTCACCGGCGAAGAGATGCGACGTCTCGACCGAGGGTGGGAGGGGGAGGCGGGGGTGAGCCGAGAGGCCTGACGTTCCGTCACCGAACCGCGGCGGTCCGACCGTTCGCGCCTGCCCGGAACGACAGGACCCGGAGAAACCGCGGGGACTGACTGGCCACGGCAGTGACCCCACCACCGCCCCCCGGAGCCTGTCCGCTCCTGACCCCACCACCGCCCCCCGGAGCCTGTCCGCTCCTGACCCCGCGCCCGGCTCCCGGAGCCTGTCCGCTCCTGACCCCACCACCGCCCCCCGGAGCCTGTCCGCTCCTGACCCCGCGCCCGGCTCCCGGAGCCTGTCCGCTCCTGACCCCGCCCCGCGCCCGGCCCGAGCCTGTACCAGCCCGGTCCCCGTCCCGCGGGACGGGGCTGCTCGGGAGCCGCGCGGCGGCTCGGTGGTCTCCATGGCGTGACGCCGGCCGCCGCGCTCGGTCTCACGGGGCCCGGCCCGGAGCCTCGGGCGGGAGGGACGGGGGCGACTGGCATCCGTGACGTTTTACGTATAACCTCTCCCGCTAATCAGCTCTCCCGAAAGGGCCCCGATGACCCGCATCGCCCTGGTCACCCTCGTCGTGCACGACTACGACGAGGCGATCCGCTTCTACACCGAGGCCCTCGGCTTCCGTCTCGTCGAGGACGAGCCGCGGCCCGACGGCTCGCGCTGGGTCGTCGTACGGCCGGGCGGCGGGCAGGACGGCACCGGACTGCTCCTCGCCCGCGCCAAGGACGACGCCCAGCGCGCCCGGGTCGGCGACCAGACCGGCGGCCGTGTCGGGTTCTTCCTGCACACCGACGACTTCGCCCGCGACCACACCCGGATGCGCGCCGCCGGCGTGACCTTCCTGGAGGAGCCCCGCCACGAGCCGTACGGCTCCGTCGCCGTCTTCCAGGATCCGTACGGAAACCGCTGGGACCTCCTCCAGCCCGCGTAGCGGTGGCCCGGACCCAGAGAGCCAGAGCACAGCCACAGAGAAAGCCGGAGAAAGACCGCCCATGACCGCGCCCCGCCCCGACATCGACACCCTCCGCCGGCTCCCGAAGGCCGTCCTGCACGACCACCTCGACGGCGGCCTGCGCCCCGCCACCGTCGTCGAGCTCGCGAAGGAGGCCGGCCACACCCTGCCCACCACCGACCCGGAGGAGCTGGCCACCTGGTACTTCGAGGCCGCGAACTCCGGTGACCTGGTCCGCTACATAGCCACCTTCGAGCACACCCTCGCCGTCATGCAGACCCGCGAGGGCCTGCTGCGCACCGCCGAGGAGTACGTGCTCGACCTGGCCGGGGACGGCGTGGTCTACGGCGAGGTGCGCTACGCCCCCGAGCTGATGCTGAACGGCGGCCTGACCCTCGCCGAGGTCGTCGAGACCGTCCAGGAGGGGCTCGCGGCCGGTATGGCGAAGGCCGCCGCGGCCGGCACGCCCGTCCGGGTGGGCACCCTGCTCTGCGGCATGCGCATGTTCGACCGCACCCGGGCCACCGCCGACCTGGCGGTCGCCTTCCGGGACGCGGGCGTCGTCGGCTTCGACATCGCCGGCGCCGAGGACGGCTTCCCGCCCGCCGACCACCTGGACGCCTTCGAGCACCTGCGCCGCGAGAACGTGCCGTTCACCATCCACGCCGGCGAGGCCCACGGCCTGCCCAGCATCCACCAGGCGCTCCAGGTGTGCGGAGCCCAGCGCATCGGTCACGGCGTGCGCATCACCGACGACATCGTGGACGGCAAGCTCGGCCGCCTGGCCGGGTGGGTGCGCGACCGCCGCGTCGCGCTGGAGATGTGCCCCACCTCCAACCTCCAGACCGGTGCCGCCACCTCCATCGCCGAGCACCCGATCACCGCCCTGAAGGACCTGGGCTTCCGGGTCACCCTCAACACCGACAACCGGCTGGTCTCCGGTACGACGATGACCCGCGAGATGTCGCTCCTCGTCGAGGAGGCGGGCTGGACCGTCGAGGACCTGCGCACCGTCACGGTGAACGCCCTGAAGAGCGCCTTCATCCCGTTCGACGAGCGCAAGGCCCTCATCGAGGACGTCGTCCTGCCGGGTTACGCGGCCGCGCTCTGAAGCAGCCCGCGCACATAGGCGGCCTGTCCGACGTGCTGCAGATCGTCGGACAGGACGCTGACCAGCCGGACGCCCAGAGTGACCGGCGGATCCCAGCGCTCGTCCACGACGCGCTCCAGGTCCGCCGCGGTCACCCCGCGCAGCGCGTGCAGGGTCTGGGCGTGCACGGCGTCGTGGTACCCGATCAGCAGGTCGGCCGTGTCGACCTGCACCTTGGCGACCTTCGCCGCGCTGTGCCCGTAGCCGGTGTCACGGCGCGGCAGGTCCAGGCCGAACCGTTTCTCCCAGTCCTGGGACAGCCACACCTGATCCAGCCCGAAGGCGTCGGCGATGTGGTCGTCCTGGACACGGGTGAGGTGCCACACCAGCCAGGCGATGGAGTTGGTCTCGGCGGTGGGGCGTGCGTTGAGGTCGTCGGGGTCCAGGCCCCCGACGGCCGCGTGGACTTCTTCCTGGATGCGGCCGTACCCGTCGATGAGGATGTCCTTGGCATGCATACGTCCACCATGGCGCAGGCTCGGCCCGCACGCCGCTTCTCGGCCGGGCCCTCACCCGCCGCCCGCCTCCAGCAGCGCCATCAACGCCCGGGCCGCCGGGCTGGTGGCCTGCGGCGGCGGCAGCAGGGCGACGGTCTCGTACGTCACCTCGCCGGCGCCCTTCAGGGGCAGCGCGGTGAGCGCCTGCCGCTTGTGCCGGAAGTGGCGCGGTACGACGGCGATCCCGAGGTTCTCGTCCACCAGGTCCAGCAGACTGTGCACGTCGTTGACCTCCAGCGAGACCGTACGGCGGGCTCCGGCGACGGCGAAGGCGGCGTCGGTGGCGCGGCGCGGGCCCCAGTCCGGGTGGAAGTCGACGAAGACCTCGTCGGCGACGTCGGCCGGGGTGAGTGCGGCCGCCGCCCCGGCGAGGCGGTGGTCGGGGTGGCACAGCACGTACATCGACTCACCGGCCAGCGGCACGGAGCGCAGCTGGTCGCTGTCGGCCTGGGTGCGGTAGGCGAAGGCCAGGTCGAGACGCCCGGCCGACACCTCCTCGGCGAGCACCCCGGAGCCCGACTGCCGCAGGCGGATCTCCACGTCCGGATGCCGGCGCCGGAACGCGGCCAGCATGCCCGCCACGTTCACCCCCGCGATGCACTGCTCGGTGCCCACCGCGAGCGTGCCCCGCACCACGCCCTGCACCGCGGCCACCGCCTCGTGGGCGGCCCGCACCTGCGCCAGGATCCGCTCCGCCTCCGCCAGCAGCGCCCGCCCGGCCTCCGTCAGCGTCACCCGGCGGGTCGTCCGCACGAACAGCGGCGCGCGCAGTTCCCGCTCCAGGGCCCTGATCGACGCGGACAGGCCCGACTGGGAAACCATCAGACGTTCGGCAGCCCGGGTGAAGTGCTGGTCCTCGGCGACCGCGACGAAGTGCTGGAGATGGCGCAATTCCATGATTCAGCAGTCTAGTCGCTGAATACCATCGGATTCTCCTGTTGGACCACTACCCGCAGGCAGGGCCAGAGTGGGGAGCGGTTCCCCCGTGAACCGATCTGCCGAGCCAACCCCTCCTGGAGTCGCGTTGTACACCGCACACCCCGACCGCTACGCGGACATGCCCTACCGGCGCACCGGACGCAGCGGCCTGAAGCTCCCCGCGCTGTCGCTCGGACTGTGGCACAACTTCGGCCCGGACCGCCCGGCCGAGACCCAGCGGGCCATCCTGCGCCGCGCCTTCGACCTCGGCGTCACCCACTTCGACCTGGCCAACAACTACGGTCCGCCGCCCGGCGCCGCCGAGTCCGCGCTGGGCGGTTTCCTGAAGACCGACTTCGCGCCGTACCGCGACGAGCTGGTCATCTCCACCAAGGCCGGCTATCTGATGTGGCCGGGTCCGTACGGCGAGTGGGGGTCGCGCAAGAACCTGCTGTCCTCGCTGGACCAGAGCCTGACCCGGATGGGCCTGGACTACGTCGACATCTTCTACTCGCACCGCCCCGACCCGGAGACTCCGATGGAGGAGACGATGGGCGCCCTGCACTCCGCGGTCCAGCAGGGCAAGGCCCTGTACGTCGGCGTCTCCAACTACTCGGCGGAGCAGACCCGCGAGGCGGCCCGCATCCTGGGCGAGCTGGGCACCCCGCTGCTCATCCACCAGCCGCGCTACTCGATGCTCGACCGCCGACCCGAGAGCGCGGGGCTGCTCGACGCCCTGGACGAGCTCCAGGTCGGCTCGATCGTCTTCTCCCCGCTGGAGCAGGGTGTGCTCACCGCCCGCTACCTCGACGGCATCCCGGAGGACTCGCGGGCCGCGAGCGACAGCCCCTTCCTGAACTCCGACGCGCTCACCGAGGATCTGGTGGGCAAGCTGCGCGCGCTCGACGAGATCGCCAAGTCCCGCGGCCAGTCGCTGGCCCAGCTCGCCCTGGCCTGGGTGCTGCGTGGCGGCCGGGTCACCTCCGCCCTGGTCGGCGCGAGCAGCGCCCGCCAGATCGAGGACAGCGTCGGCGCCCTGGACAACCTCGACTTCGAGGCGGAGGAGCTGGCCCGGATCGACGCGGTGATCAACGGCTGAGCTGCCCGTCGGCCGCACGGCCGTCCGGTCGCCGTCCCCGCCCGCGGGTGCGGAGGGCGACGCAGGACCCCGGCCGGCACGGTCGTGATGTCCGCCGCTCGCGCGGTCTCTCCGGATCTTCCCCGGACGGGCCGCCGCGGGCGGCGGAGTCGTTTCTCACGCCATGGCGGGCACCCGGGCCAGGAACCCGAGAACGGCCGTGATCCGCCCCTCGGCGTCCAGGATGATCACGTCGGAGCCGGCCACCGGCGTCTCCCCGTCGCTCTCGCTCACCAGCTCCCAGGAGAAGCGAGCCGTGTCGTGGTGCCCGTCGACCGCTCCGGCCGACCGGAAGACGAAACCGGGGAACCGCGCCTGTGCCGCCGCGACGACGGCCACGACACCCTCGTGTCCGCGGACGTCGGCGAGGGGATCGGTGTAGCCACCCTGCGGGGTCCACGCGACGGCGACCGCCCCGGCCAGGGCCTCGGGCTCGCGGGCGTTCCAGGCGTCGAAGCAGCGGGTGACGGCGTTCTCGTCACGGTCGGTGTGCGCGGACAGGGGAAATCGGCCTCCCCGGGGGTCGTTGCCGGTCAGGGCCCGGATCGAGGCTTCGCCGATCCGGTGTGACCACCCTGCCCGCGGCCGCCGTACGGGTCGATCGCCCGTCAGGTCATGACGGACGATCGACCCGATTTCGGCCATGAGCGGGGAGGAATATGCCAAGAGACTGGCCGGAAAGTCATGGTGACAGTGTTACAGAATTGAACATACTCGAACGTCAGGGGCAGTTCACCCCACAGGAGCCGCACGGAAAGCGAGGCCGCACCGGCAAGCGAGCGACCGGGGGAGAAGGGCGTGCACGACGAATTCCTGTGCCATGTCACCGCGTACGGGGTCTGCGACGGCCGGCGCATCGGCGTCCCGCTGGGCACCTACCGGGCGCCGACGCTGGCGCTCGCCCTGTGGTGGCTGCGGGACCGGGCCTCCTGGATCGCCGAGCGACTCGATCCCCAGCCCGACGACGGCCACTTCCCGCCCAGCGCCCTGGTGCCGGTCGCCGACACCGTGCCGGACGTCCCCGGTGTGCTGCGGGCCTGGTGCGCCGACGTGGAGCAGCAGGAACTGGTCGCCGACGAACTGGCCGGCGGACGTCTGGTGCGGATCGCCGCCAGCGACGAGACCACCGAGTACGAACTGCTCGCCGAGTCCGTCGACGCCCTGCGGATGCAGCGGACCGTCCCCGCGCTCGTCCTGCCCGTCGGCTGACCCGCGGCGAGGGGCCCCACCGCCTCTCCGGCGGGACGCGGAAGGGGCCAAATCGATAGAATTCCGGCATGGCGGAGCAGCCTGTCGCCTCGAGTGCGCCCGAACTCGTGCTGGAGACCGAGACGGGCTCCACGGTGATGAGCCCGAGCCAGATCTACCGCGTCGGCCGGGACCCGCTCAGCGACATCGTCCTCGACGACGCCCGCGTCTCCTGGCACCACGCGGTGCTGCGACCCGACGGCGACCGCTGGATCCTCGAGGACGAGCACAGCACCAACGGCACCTACGCCGACGGCCGCCGCATCCACGAGTGGGACGTCGGCGCGGGCAGCGTGATCCGGTTCGGCAGCCCGGACGACGGCCCGTGCGCCGTGCTGAGCGGCCGCCCGCCGCCGTCGCCGCAGCGCCCGTCCGCGGTGTCGAATCCCCACGTCACCGGCACCTTCCGCCGGCCCACCAGCGTCCGCCCGCTGCCCACCCGCACCGTCCGCATCGGCCGCTCCGCCGACAACGACCTGGTCATCGACGACCTGGTGGTCTCCCGACGGCACGCCGAGCTGCACGCCCTGGCCGACGGCACCTACGAGATCGCCGACCTGGGCAGCCACAACGGCACCTACCTCAACGGCCTGCCCGTCACCACCGCCCCGATCGGCCCCGGTGACATCGTCGGCATCGGCCACTTCGTGTTCAGCCTGGTCGGCGACGCACTCCAGGAGTACGTGGACACCGGCGAGGTCTCCCTCGACGTCCAGGGCCTCACCGTCGCCGTCGACCACGGCCGCAAGGTCCTCCTGGACCACGTGTCCTTCCCGGTGGGGGAGAAGTGCCTGCTCGCGGTCGTCGGGCCCAGCGGCTCCGGCAAGTCCACCCTGCTCAACGCCCTCACCGGGCAGCGCCCCGCCGACCACGGCACGGTCGTCTACGACGGCCGCGACCTCTACCACGACTACGCCGAACTGCGGCAGCGCATCGGCCTCGTCCCGCAGGACGACATCCTGCACGCCCAGCTCACCGTGCGCAGCGCCCTCACCTACGCCGCCGAACTGCGCTTCCCGCAGGACACCGCCAGGGCCGAGCGCCGGGAGCGGGTCGAGGAGGTCCTCCGCGAGCTGGGGCTGGGCGACCACGCCGACCAGCACGTGCACAGTCTCTCCGGCGGCCAGCGCAAACGCGTCAGCGTGGCCCTGGAACTGCTGACCAAACCGTCGCTGCTCTTCCTCGACGAGCCGACCTCGGGCCTGGACCCCGGAATGGACCGCTCGGTGATGCACATGCTGCGCGGCCTCGCCGACGACGGCCGTACCGTCATCGTCGTCACCCACAGCGTGCTCAGCCTCGACGTCTGCGACCGGCTCCTCGTCCTCGCCCCCGGCGGCCGGGTCGCCTACTACGGACCGCCCGAGGACGCCCTCGCCTTCTTCGGGTTCGCGCACTGGCCCGAGGCCTTCGAGGCCTTCGAACGCGACCGGGACCGTGACTGGGCGGGGGAGTACGCCGACTCCCCGTTCCACCGGCAGTACGTCGTCGGCTCCAGCGCGCAGCCCCCGCTGCCCCGCTCCGGCCCGGTGATCCTGCTGCCGCCGCCCCGGCCCCGCAGCCGGCGCGCCCAGCTCGGCACCCTGGTCCGCCGCTACACGGCCGCACTCGCCGCCGACCGCACCTTCCTGGCGATCATGATCGCGCTGCCCTTCGTGATGGGGGCCATGGCCCGCGCCCTCGCCGGCAGCGCGCTCACCCGGGACACCGCGATGAACACGCTGCTGATCCTGTGTGTCGGCGGTGTTCTGACCGGAGCGGCCAACGCCGTGCGGGAACTCGTCAAGGAACGCGCGATCTACCGGCGCGAACGGGCCGTCGGCCTGTCCAGATCGGCGTACCTGATGTCGAAAGTCGTCGTCCTGGGCACGGTGACCGTCGCGCAGGCGGTCGTGCTGACGCTCGTCGCCCTGCTCGGCGTCGACCTCGGCGCACCCGGGGACCAAGGGGTCCTGATGCCGCCGCTGATCGAGATCACCGTCGCCGTCGCCCTGCTGGCCTTCACCGCGATGATGCTCGGCCTGGTCGTCTCCTCCCTGGTGCACAAAGAGGAGGTGACGATGCCGCTGCTCGTGCTGCTCGCCCTCGTCCAGGTGGTGTTCTGCGGCGCCCTGCTGCCCCTGGACGGAGTGCCGGGACTCCAGCAGCTCGCCTGGCTGGTGCCCTCCCGGTGGGCCTTCGGCGCGATGGCCGGCACCCTCGACCTCGCCCGGATCGTGCCCGGCGACCTGACCGGGGACCCGCTGTTCGCGCACACGGCGGACGCGTGGCTGCTGGACGTGGCGATGCTCGTGGTGCTCTCGGTGGTCTTCGGCTTCGTCGTCTCACGTCTGCTGCGCCGGCACGAACCCGCCGTGATGCGGAAGTAGGCGCGCGATGGCGACCCCCGGCTTCCGGCCCACGCACGTCGTCCCCCAGACGGGCATGCCCGCCTGGGAGGCTCCCGATCCCGCCCGTCCCACCGTTCCCCTCGACGCGCTGCTGCCCGTCCGGCTCGTCGAGCGGCGCGGCGACTGGGGGCATGTGCTGTGCGCCAACGGCTGGTCGGCCTGGGTGGACGGCCGCTATCTGGTCGCCGTGCCCCAGGACCCGCCGCTCGCCGACGACGCCTTGACGACCGTCGCCGACCCACGCCCCCTCCTCGGCGGCGCCGAACAGGCTCTCGCGCGCTACCGGGCAGCCGTCGAGGAACTCGTCGGCGGCGCCCTCGACGGGGAGACCTTCCACCGCCGCACGCAGGGACTGCGCATCGGCGTCGTCGTCGACGGCGAGTCGATGTGGCTCTACGACTCAGCCCAGGGGCGCTGGGCCTACGGCGACGGCAGACGTCTGAGCACCTTCGCGACCGACGACCCGCCCACCGTGACCCAGGACGCCGACCGCGTCGCCGAATGGGGTGCCGACCGGGGTGCCGACCGCGCCGCCGACCGGGACGCCGCCTCCGGCGGTGAGCGCTGATGGGTGGGGAGACGGGTCTTCCCGCCGGCCGACCCTCCGAACCGATCGGCCGGCAGGTCGCGGGTTACCGCATCGAGCACGAGATCGGCCGCGGCGGCATGGCCGTCGTCTACCGCGCCCGCGACCTGCGTCTGGACCGGACCGTGGCGCTCAAGCTGCTCGCCCCGGAACTGGTCCGCAACGACACCTTCCGCAAGCGCTTCACCCACGAGTCCCGGGTGGCCGCCGCGATCGACCACCCGCACATCGTGCCGGTCTTCGAGGCCGGCGAGGCCGACGGAGTCCTCTACATCGCCATGCGCTACGTCGCCGGCAGCGACCTGCACGGTTTCCTGGACAGCCGGGGCCCGCTGCCGCTGGCCGTCACGGTCCGCATCGCCGCCCAGGTGGCCTCCGCGCTCGACGCCGCCCACGAGCACGGACTGGTCCACCGCGACGTCAAACCCGGCAACATCCTCGTCGCCCCCGGAACCGACAGCGACCACCCCGAGCACGTGTATCTCACCGACTTCGGCCTGACCAAGAAGTCGCTGTCCCTGACCGGCTTCACGAGGGTCGGCCAGTTCGTCGGCACCCTCGACTACGTGGCGCCCGAGCAGATCTCCGGCCGCCCGGTCGACGGCCGCTGCGACGTCTACGGCCTCGCCTGCGTCGTCTACGAGGCCCTCGCGGGCCACCCGCCCTTCCGCCGCGACGACGACATGGCCCTGCTGTGGGCCCACCAGTACGACGATCCGCCCCCGCTCACCGAGGCGCGCCCCGACCTGCACACGCGCGTCGACGAGGTCTTCGCCCAGGCCCTGGCCAAGTCCCCCGACGTCCGCCACCCCACCTGCCTCGCCTTCGTCGGCGACCTGAGGGCGGCGGGGGCGGGCGGCCCACGGCAGGGCCACCCTCCGACGGAGGTGAACCTCAAGGTCGCGAGGGACTCCCGCCCGAAACCACCGCCCGCGTGGGCGGCGCCGGTCCTGCGCGGAGACCGCCCCTGACCTTGGCCGTCGAGGCCGTCGAGGGGCACCCGCCGGGGCCGGACCCTCCCGGCGGGTGGCGCGCTCTGCCGGGCGCCATGTCTGCCGGGCGCCGACCCGCCCCGCGGTGCCCGTGCGGGTCACCGGCGCCGGGGGGCCGTACGCCATGACGCCGTGCCCTGCCGACCCGTCGCGCCATGACGCCCTGACCTGCCGACCCGTCGCGACCCGTGGCGACCCGCCGCCGTCAGAGGGTGCCCGCCTCCCCGCGGCGGTGTACGGGCCGGGCCAGCAGACCGCCTAGGAATCCGCCGGCCAGCCCCCACAGCGCCGCGAGACCCAGTGCCGTCCACAGATGCGGGCGCAGGAACAGGTCTCCGGACAGACCGACACCGTCCAGGTCGCCGATGCCCAGCAGGGACAGGCCGTAGTACGCCGAGAGCCGGCAGACCAGGCAGATCATCAGCACGGTGAGCACCAGGGCGACCGCCATGCGCACCGCGTGCCGCCAGGGAGGCGTCCGGGCCGGTGAACGGGCGGCCGCCACGAAGCCCGCCGTCAGAACCAGCACCGCGTCCACGACGACGAGCCACCACCACACACGTCCGTCATGGTCGACGAGGGCGCCCAGATCGAGCGTGGCCGTGCCCGAGCCGCGCAGCACCTCGTCCAGCACGTGCGGCATCGGCAGCCCGAACGCGCCCTCCACCCGGCCGTCCCAGCCGGCGCCCAGACCGATCGTGAAGGCCGGCCACACCAGATTGGGCAGGCCCAGGAGCACCACCGCGAAAGTCTCCGCGGGACGGCCGCGCGTCACCGCGACCCAGAGGGCGACGAGGACGCCGAGGGCGACGCAGGCGAGCAGGAGCGCCACCATGGCGTAGGCGGCCGGCCGCACCGACTCCTGGAAGCGCAGCAGCCGGCCCGGCAGCGGCGCCCCGCGCGAGACCAGCAGGGCCAGCACCAGCACGCCGGCCAGCCACAGCAGCCCGAACACCAGCGTGACCGGTACGTCCGTCGTGAAGCCGCCCCTGGGACTGATGCCGAACACGTCGGCCAGGTCGCTCAGCGTGTCGTCGCCCAGCGAGATCGCGAAGGTCTGACGGGCGCCGAGGGACAGCGCGAGCAGCGCGAGGAGCCACACCACGGCGACGCGCCCCGCCCAGCCGGCCAGTTCGGCCGTCCCGGCGACCGCCCGGTGCCGCAGGGGCCGCAGGAAACCGGCCGCCGTCACCAAGGCCCCGACGAGTGCGACGGACAACGGCATCACGGTCAGCCCGGCGCCGGCGTCGGCCAGTCCCCCCGCGTCCCCGGAGAGTTCCACGGCGCCGCCGACCGCCGTCACGACGGTCGCCGCCACCACCCGCGGGAAGGCGCCGTCGGGCAGGTCCGCGGCGCCGGCCGCCCACAGCCCCGACGCGGCCAGCACGCCCATGGCGACCAGGCCGGCCAGGGCCGTGACGACCGCCTGCGGCCAGCCGTGGCGGGCCACAGCCGGGACGGACGGGGCGTGCGGGCTCACGCTGACACGCTAAGCAGCGCCCGAGCGGCGCGCCTGTCGGGAGGCCGTCGGCGTCCGCTTGCGGGTGACGCCCGATCGGAGCACACAATGGTCATGTTGGGGACAAAACAGCTCATGTGACAGCAGTGCCGCGAATGACCACGTCGGGAGTGCTCGTGAGCGTCGAACCGCCGTCGTCCGGCCGCCCCACGGGCCCGCCGTCCGGCCCGTTGTCGGGCCGCCCTCAGCCGCCCTTCGGCCCGCCCTCCCAGCCGCCCCCCGGCCCGCCGTCCCCGCCACCCGGTGGAACCCCGGGCGGGACGCCGCCGGACGGCACGCCCGAGCCCCGCCGGCCGTGGTGGAGATCCACGTCGCGGATCGCCCTGCTCACCACCGCCCTGGTGATCGTGGTGGCCCTCGCACTCGTCCTGACCCGCACCGACGGCGGCGGCGAAGCCGGCGGCCGGGACGGCGAGGTCTTCCTCCAGCCCGCGGCCGGGAGCGGCCCGGACCCCTTCACCGACAGCACCGCCACCGCCCCCACCACCCCGCCGGCCTCCACCGCCCCCACGTCGGCCCCCGCGGAGACCGCCAACGTCGTCCGGGGGGTCGACGGCGGCGCCGTCGGACTGTATGGCGGCACCCGCAACGTCGCCGCCTGCGACGTGGAGAAGCAGATCGGGTTCCTGACGGCCGAGCCCGCGAAGAACCGGGCGTTCGCCTCCGTCGCCCGTGTCGAGCCGTCCGGGGTACCGGCCTACCTGCGCTCCCTCACCCCCGTCCAGTTGCGCATGGACACGCGTGTCACCAACCACGGCTACCGTGACGGTGCCGCCACCCCCTACCAGGCCGTCCTGCAGGCCGGTACGGCCGTACTCGTCGACGCACGCGGCGAACCCCGCGTGCGCTGTGCCTGCGGCAACCCGCTGACCCGGCCGGTCGCCCAGGCGACCAGGCCGAAGGTCACCGGCGAGTCGTGGCCGTCCTACCGGCCCTCGAACGTCGTCGTGGTCACGCCCGCGGCGAAAGTGATCAAGGTGTTCGTCCTCTACGACTCCCGGGACGACCGCTGGTTCGCCCGACAGCGTGGCGACACGGGCGGCAAGGACCGCCCCGTCGAGCCTCCCGCGCATCCGCCCGAGCCGTCCGCGAGCGTCTCCCTGCCGCCCGGGCCCTCGAGCCCGTCCGAGGAGTCCAGGAGCCCCGGTGCACCGACGCCGGCCAGTCCCTCCCCGCCGCCCCCGGCCCCGGAGCGGACCGATCCGCCCGCGTCGCCGGCCTCGCCGCCCGGACCGCCGAGCGAGCCGGCCACCGAGCAACCCGCGTCTCCGGAGCCGGCCTCTCCGGAACCTCCCTCGCCGGAGCCCGCCTCGCCGGAGCCCGCCTCGCCGGAGCCCCCGCCGCCGGCCGAGCCGGACACCCAGTCGGCGCCCGCCCCGCAGTACACGCCGCCCCCCGGGGGCTTGCCCGCCCTGTGAGGCAGCCCATGGCCGCGGCGCCGAAGCGGGGGACTGCGATGCCAGGCTCGGGGTAACAGCACAGATGCAGCAGCGTCCGGCCAGTCCGGCCTCCGAGAGAGAAACGCATGACCGAACACCTGGACGGGGCAGTGATACCGACTGGTTTCGACGTACCCGTGGAGCCGCTCCGGCGAGCGGCGCACTACACCGGTGAGCCCGGATCCATCGCCGAGGCACGCGCCTTCGCCGCGCACTTCGTCGACCAGCTCAGGACGGAGTGGTGCGCCACCATCGACGAGCGGGTGACCGGAGAGCTCCTTCTCGTCGTCAGCGAACTGGTCACCAACGCGGACCGGCACAGCAACGGCCCGTACATCGTGGAGCTGGAGGGTACGGACGCCTCGGTCGCGGTGTCCGTCTACGACAGCAGCGACGCGCTGCCCCTGCGCTTCCCCAAGGACCCCCGGCGGATCGGCCGGCACGGCCTGGAGATCGTGCACGCGATCGCGACGGAGGTCACCGCCGAGCGTGTGCCTGTCGGCAAGCGCGTCCGCGCCGTCGTCGCGCTCGTCCGAGGGTGAGGGCCCGTCCGCGACCGAGCCGTGGGGCCGGCGGCCCCACGGCTTCCAAGGCTCAGGCGCAGCCGAGTTCGCCCAGCATCCCCTGGCGCAGCCGCGTGATGATCCGCTTGATGAGGCGGGAGACGTGCATCTGCGAGCAGCCCAGCCGCTCGCCGATCTCCGCCTGAGTGGCCTCCTCCACGAACCGCATGTGGATGATCTGCCGGTCGCGTTCACTGAGCTCGGCCATCAGCGGGGCCAGTGAGTGGAAGTCCTCGACGAGCCGCAGCCCGGCCTCCTCCACTCCGATGAAGTCGGCGAGGACCGCCTCGCCGTTCTCCGGGCCGTCGCCGGTGAGCGCGGCGTCGAGCGAGGAGGAGTTGTAGCCGTTGGAGGCGATCTGCGCCTCGACCACCTCGTTCTCCGAGAGGTTCATCAGCGTGGCCAGTTCGGCGACCGTCGGTTCCCGGTCCAGCCGGCTGGCGAGCTCGTCCCGTGCCTTGGCCAGCTCGACCCGCAGCTCCTGCAGCCGCCGCGGCACGTGCACCGCCCAGGTCGTGTCCCGGAAGAAGCGCTTGATCTCGCCCACGATGTAGGGCAGCGCGAACGAGGTGAACTCCACCTCGCGCGAGATCTCGAACCGGTCGATCGCCTTGATCAGGCCGATCATCCCGGTCTGGACGATGTCCTCCATGTCGTCGCCGCGGCCCCGGAACCGCCCGGCCGCGAAGCGCACCAGCGACATGTTCATCTCGATGAGGGTGTTGCGCGCGTACTGGTACTCGTGCGTGCCCTCCTCGAGTTCCGTCAGCCGCTGGAAGAACTGACGGGACAGCTCCCGCGCGTCGCGGGGGGCCACGCTCCTCGGGTCCTCGACTCCCGGCAGCGGTGCGCC
This sequence comes from Streptomyces sp. NPDC052016, assembly GCF_044548445.1. NCBI lineage: Bacteria > Bacillati > Actinomycetota > Actinomycetes > Kitasatosporales > Streptomycetaceae > Streptomyces > Streptomyces sp. NPDC052016. The sequence continues at coordinate 90,408 of NZ_JBIUBX010000035.1, read as the reverse complement.
ACCCGTGCCGGTCCCGGCGGTGTCCTCGACGACCTGAGCCTCCGACCTGATCACGGCGGTGTGCATTACCTCTCCCACGAAAGTCACGGTTCGACGTCAGCTGTTCCCGGTCCGTGAGCGGACCGAGTGTCCGCAAGCCCGCTCACGGGGCGGATACCCCGAGTTCGCCGGCACATGCCCAGCGTATTCCGAGCGGCCGAAACCCGGCGCACGGGGGAAGCGGGACAGCGGCCGCGACCTCCCGCCCCGCCGCACCTGCGACCAGCCCGACCTCGCCGTCGGCGGGGCCGTCCCGACCGGCCCGGAGGCACACCGCCCGACGGTGATTCCCCTCAGGGCGGAACGCCGCGCCCTTCCCGTGCCGGCCCCCGCTCCTAGGCTGGGGGAGTGACCAACCAAGCGCCGAACCAAGCCCGCGTGATCCCGCTGCGCCCCTCGGCCGAGCGCCCGGGAACCGCCCGCCCCGCCGACCGTCCGCCCGCCCCCAGGGAACCCCTCTGGCGCCACCTGGTCGGCGACGTCCTGCGCCGCGAACGCCGGGCCCAGGAGCGCACGTTGCAGGACGTCGCCGACGCCGCCCGCATCTCCATGCCGTACCTGTCGGAGGTGGAGCGCGGCCGCAAGGAGGCCTCCTCGGAGGTCCTCGCGGCCGCCGCCCACGCCCTCGGCCTCGGTCTCGGTGACCTGCTGGCGCGGGCGCAGGGCGAACTGGTCCGGGTGACCAGCAGGCACACCGGCGCGCACCGCACGACCGGGTCCTCGTACGACGGGCTCTGCCTGGCCGCCTGACGCCCCGCGCGGGCCGGCGTCTCAGACCCGGACGAGTCGCCGGCTCAGGACCTCGTCGGCCAGGCCGTACGCCACGGCCTCCGGCGCGGTGAACACCTTGTCGCGGTCCATGTCCGCGCGCAGCGCCGCGAGGTCCTGGTGGGTGTGCCGGGCCAGCACGTCCTCGACCTGTGCGCGGATCCGCACCATCTCCTTGGCCTGCAGGGCGAGGTCGGAGACCGTGCCCCGGCTGCCCCCGCTGGCCGGCTGACCGAGCAGCACCCGCGCGTGCTCCAGCACGAACCGCCGCCCGGGGTCCCCGCCGGCCAGCAGCACGGCCGCCGTCGAGGCCGCCTGCCCCACGCAGAACGTCGAGATCGGCGCCTGCACGAACGTCATCGTGTCGTAGATCGCCATCAGCGAAGTGAACGATCCTCCGGGCGAGTTGATGTAGATCGCGATCTCGTTCTCCGGTGCCGCCGACTCCAGATGGAGGAGTTGCGCGATGACGACGTTGGCGACCCCGTCGTCGATCTCGGTGCCGAGGAAGATGATCCGTTCCGACAGCAGCCGGCTGAACACGTCGTAGGACCGCTCGCCCTGCGGTGTCCGCTCGACGACGTGCGGAATGGTGTACGTCCCCATGTCACAGCCCCATCCGCCGCTTGGCGGCGGCCGGCCGGACGTCGGCCAGCGACTCCACCACCCGGTCCACCATGCCGTACTCCCTGGCCTCCTCGGCCGTGAACCAGCGGTCGCGGTCGCCGTCCCGGGAGATGGTCTCCGGGCTCTGGCCGGTGTGCTCGGCGGTGATCCGCTCGATGGTCCGCTTGGTGAACTCCAGGTTGTCCGCCTGGATCTCGATGTCGGCCGTGGTGCCGCCGATCCCGGCCGACGGCTGGTGCATCATGATCCGCGCGTTCGGCAGGGCGTACCGCTTGCCGGGCGCGCCGACGCTGAGCAGGAACTGCCCCATGCTGGCCGCGAATCCCACGGCGAGCGTCGACACGTCGTTCGGGATCAGCCGCATGGTGTCGTAGATGGCGAGGCCCGCGTGGACCGAGCCGCCCGGACTGTTGATGTACAGGCCGATGTCCGTGCGCGGGTCCTCGGCGGACAGGATCAGCAACTGGGCGCAGACCCGGTTCGCGGACACCTCGTCGACCTGGGTCCCGAGCAGGACGATCCGCTGGCCCAGGAGTTGGGCGGCGAGATGGTCGTCGAAACGGGAGGGAGGGGTGTCGCCCTCCTCGGCCCGGGGCCGGAGGGCCGGCGCGGGGCCGGAGGTGAGTGGGGGCATGGGTGCTCCTTGTCGGGGCCGGGCGCGGCCTTCCTCGCCGCGCTGCCTCCACCATCGGCCCGTGCCCGGCCTCGCGGCGGACTTCCCTGCCCTCGGCAGATTCGCCGACGGCAGAGCGCGTGCCCGTCGGGCGTTCGGCCGCGGATCTCGGCCGTTCGGGGTGATGTCGCGCCCGAGCGATGAGTTCCGGGGCAGGCACCGGTCGACACTCATGACCGCGTTCCACGACTCCGGCGCCCCCTCGGGCGGCGGGAGTCCGGACCCTCGTTCCCGCTCCAGGAGGACCCATGACCACCGACGGATTCACCACGTGCCTCTGGTTCGACGGCCAGGCCGAGGAAGCCGCCCACTTCTACGCGTCGGTCTTCAAGAACTCCGGCGTCGGCAAGGTCGCCCGCTGCACCGAGGCCGGACCCGGCCCCGCCGGCTCCGTGCTCACCGTGGAATTCACCGCGAACGGCCAGAAGTTCGTCGGGCTGAACGGCGGCCCGCAGTTCCGGTTCAACGAGGCGATCTCCTTCCAGATCGACTGCGCCGACCAGGAGGAGGTCGACCACTACTGGAGCAGGCTCACCGAGGGTGGCGGCGAGCCCGGCCCCTGCGGCTGGCTCAAGGACAGGTTCGGCGTGTCCTGGCAGGTAGTCCCCACCGTGCTCCTCGAGATGGTCACCGACCCCGACCAGGAGAAGGCCGCCCGTGCCACCAAGGCCATGCTTTCCATGGGCAAGCTCGACATCGCCGCCCTGCGGAAGGCCTACGACGGCGAGTGACGGCAGATCCTCACCGGCCCGCCTCGGCCAGGATCTCCCGGATGACGTGCCGGGAGTTCTCCGCGAGCGGCGGGTTGGTCTCCCAGTAGAACGGCAGCTGGATCAGCGAGATCGACAGCGCCCAGCCCCGGCCGCGCGCCCACTCGTCGTCGTCCGCGCCCACCGCATCACGGAAGGTGGCGCGGGCCGACGCCGGGAGCAGGTTCCACGCCACGATGAGGTCGACGGCGGGGTCGCCCACCCCCACACCGCCGAAGTCGATCACCGCCGCCAGCCGGCCGTCCTCGACCAGCACGTTCCCGGGCGACAGATCGCCGTGCGCCCATACCGGAGGCGCCGTGCGGACCGGGACGCGCAGCGCCTCCTCCCACAGGGCGGTGACCGCGCCGGTGTCGATCCGCCCCTCCAGTTCGGCGATGGCGGAGCGGGTGAACGCGTCCCGCTCCGCCAGGGGCACGCCCCGGTGGCAGGGCGGCCCGTCCCGCGCGTCGATCCCGCGCAGCCCGGCGACGAACGTCCCCAGGTCCGCCGCCAGCGTCCGCGGCCGCTCCACGGCGCCCGCCACCGGATTGCGGCCGTCGAGCCACCGGTAGACGGACCACGGCCAGGGGAACCCCTCGCCCGGCTCGCCCCGCTCCAGGGGCGCGGGCGCGGCGACGGGCAGCCTCGAACCCAGCCGCGCCAGCCAGTACTGCTTGTGCGCCACGCTCTCCACGGCGCCCGGATGCCGGGGGAGCCGCACCACCTTGTCGTCCCCGAGCCGGAACATCGCGTTCTCGGTCCCGGAGGAGACCAGCCGCTCCACCGGCAGCGTCGCCCACCGCGGGAACTGCGCGGCGACCAGCCGCCGTACCAGGGGGACGTCGATGTCGAACTCGTCGGGACGCATCTTCACCACACGCATGAGGCCCCATCCAAAGAGCACGCCCGCACCCTCCAACGATTTGAGGCGCCCTCAGCCGATGCCGGCCGGCACGCCCGTGATCACGCGTGCCCTGTGCGAAGGGGGCCGGTCACCCTCGGTCACGCTCGTCGCCTGGGCCTCGGGTGCTCGCCGCGCGGTGCCGCCCGGGGATGGCTAGCGTGAGGAATCGGACGATCCATCCCCTCCTGAAGGGTCATCGCCATGACCGTGCAACCTGAGGGCGCCCCTTGCTGGGCCGACGCGATGTTCGGTGACGTGGAGGGTGCGAAGACCTTCTACGGCGAGGTCCTCGGCTGGACCTTCGGCGAGTCGTCGCCGGAGTACGGCGACTACACACTGGCCCACGTGGACGGCAAGGCGGTCGGGGCCGTCCTCCCGCCGCTGCCCGGCCAGGAGGAGAAGCCCCAGTGGTGCCTGTACCTGGCCTCCGAGGACGTGGCCGCCACGGCCGCGAGGATCCGCGAGAACGGCGGCGCGCTGCTGATGGAGCCGACGCAGGTCGGCGAGTTCGGCAGCATGTGCATGGCCCGTGAGCCCAGCGGGGCCGTGTTCGGCGTGTGGCAGGCGGGCACCCGCGAGGGCTTCGAGGCGATGGGCACCCCCGGCGCCTACGCCTGGGCCGAGGTCTTCACCCGTGAGCCCGAGAAGGCCGACGGCTTCTTCTCCGCGGTCTTCGGCTACGGGCAGAAGGTGATGGAGGACGAGGGCACGGACTTCCGCCTCTACGACCTGGGCGACCGGCCCCTCCTGGGCCGGATGCGGATGACGGACGACTTCCCGCCCGAGGTTCCGTCGTACGTCAACGTCTACTTCGCCGTCGCCGACTGCGACGACGCCGTCGCCGAGGCGACGAAGCTCGGCGGCCGGCTGCGGTTCGGCCCGATGACCACCCCGTTCGGGCGGTTCGCGGCCCTCACCGACCCGCAGGGCGCGGCCCTCTCCGTGATCGACGTCACCACCACCGAGGGTGAGACGCCGAAGATCACCGAGGTCTCCTAGCGGGAATCGTCTGACAGGCCCTGGACCGTGCCGAGCCTCCGCCGGGCCATGGCATCATCGTGCTCATGCGTGAACGTGTGGTGGCCGCGTGCGACGGGGCTTCGAAGGGAAACCCGGGACCGGCGGGCTGGGCCTGGGTGATCTCCGACGACAGCGAGGCCCCGGCCCGCTGGGAGGCGGGACCGCTCGGCAGGGCCACCAACAACGTCGCCGAACTCACCGCGCTCGAACGCCTGTTGACGGCCGTGGACGCGGACGTGCCGCTCGAGGTCCGCATGGACTCGCAGTACGCGATGAAGGCCGTGACCACCTGGCTGCCCGGCTGGAAGCGCAACGGCTGGAAGACCTCGGCCGGCAAGCCGGTCGCCAACCAGGACCTGGTCGTCCGCATCGACGCGCTGCTCGACGGCCGCACGGTCGACTTCCGCTATGTGCCCGCCCACCAGGTCGACGGCGACCGGCTCAACGACTTCGCCGACCGGGCCGCCAGTCAGGCGGCCACCGCCCAGCAGCCCGCGGGCAGCGCCCTCGGCTCGCCGGAGCCGCCGCCCTCGCCCGACACCCCGCCCGCCGCGGGCGCACGCCACCGGACCGCCGGGGGCAAGGCGCCCCGGCGGTCCGGTGGTTCGACGTCCCGCACGATCAAGGCCAAGTTCCCCGGCCGCTGTGTGTGCGGGCGCTCCTACGCGGCCGGGGAGCCGATCGCCAAGAACGATCAGGGCTGGGGCCACCCGGAGTGCCGTACGGCCGCTACCGGGTGACGGAGGCGGTGCCGGTCAGGTGACCGCACCGCGCCAGCCGCCGGTCTCCTGGCCGCGCTCCTCGATGAACTCCTTGAAGCGCTTCAGGTCTCCCTTGGTCTGCCGCTTCACGAAACCCATCTTGTCGGCGATGGTCTCCGCCATGCCTTCCGGCTCGAAGTCCATCTGCAGCATCACCTTGGTGTGGTCGTCGTCGAGGCGGTGGAACGTCACCACGCCGGACTGCCGGGCCTCACCGCCGACCGTCGTCCAGGCGACCCGCTCGTCCGGGATCTGCTCGGTGATCTCCGCGTCGAACTCACGGTGCACACCGTTCACGTCCGTGACCCAGTGCGTCAGGGTGTCGGTGCGCTGTTCGATGCGCTCCACCCCGCTCATGAACTCGGGGAACGTCTCGAACTGCGTCCACTGGTTGTAGGCCGTGTGCACGGGCACACCGACCTCGATGGATTCCTCGACCTGCGTCACGGTCGTCTCCTCCTTCACTTTCTTCGGGTGTGGCACCCGAGTACCCCTGACCTGGTCGGTGAACCCCGCCCCGATCAGTCGGTGTCGAAGGTGTAGTGCGCCGTGTGGTCCAGCAGGTCGGCCGGGGTGGTGTCGTTCCAGGGCTTCATGGTCTCGTTCAGGTCGACCACGTTCGGCGTCCCCGCCGCCGGGAGGTACGTGGACTGCGGGTGCCGCCGCTGCCACTCGGCCCACAGCTTGTCGACGTAGGCGTGGTGCAGCCAGAACACCGGGTCGTTGGGCGAGACGCCGGTGGCCATCTGACCGCCGACCCAGACGTGGACCCGGTTGTGCAGGTTCACGCCCCGCCACCCCTCCAGATGGTTGCGGAAGCCGTCCGAGGCGCTGTTCCAGGGCGCCATGTCGTACGCCGCCATCGCCAGCACCGACTCCACCTCGGCCCGCGTCGGCAGTTCCCGGACGCTCACGCCCAGCGCCCGCCGCAGATACGTCCGCCCGTCGACCCGCACCCGGACCGGCCAGTTGCCGGAGGACGCGGCGAACGGCCCGTCCATCACCCGGCCGTCCAGGCTGCGCCCGGTGCCGCCGAGGAAGTCCGGCGCCCAGAGAGAGGATCGCGTGGTCCGGTCCACGGACCAGTCCCAGTACGGCAGCGCCACCGAGGCGTCCACCGACTGCAGAGCACGCTCGAACTCCAGCAGGAATCTGCGGTGCCAGGGCAGGAAGGACGGTGAACGGTGGCCGGTGCGCTCGCCGTTGTCGGTGTCGCCCAGGATGAAGGCGTTGTGGGTGGTGACGAACTCGTCGTAGCGGCCGCTGCGCTTGAGTTCGAGGACGGCGTTGACGAAACGCCGCTTCTCGTCGGTGGTGAGGGACGCCTGGTTCTTGCGGACGGTCATGGTGCGGGTTCTCCAAGTGTGCGGGGGAGAGGATCAGTTGGCGGCGGGAAAGGGCAGGAGCCGGGCGCCCCGCAGCTCGTCGACCGCGGCACGGGCGGCGGCCCGGGGGGTGGGCACCGGGTCGTAGTGACTGACCACGCTGATCCAGCTGCCGTCGGCGTTGCGCATGAGGTGCAGTTCCACGCCGTCGACGAACACGGCGTATCCGGCGCCGTGGTGACCGTCCCCGTGGTGACCGCCTCCGTGATGGCCTCCGCCGGACGTCGGCCGCCCCTGTATCCGGCGGCCGCGGTAGACCTCGTCGAAGGGGGCGGGGGAGCCGGAGGACGCGGAGGGGCCGGCGGAGCCGGGGGCGGGATGGTGTTCGCCGGCCCGGGCGGCGGGAATCGCGAGGGTCTGGGCGCCGGCGGCCGCGGCGAGGGCGGCGGTGGCGGTGAGCGCACGACGACGGCTGAGTTCCGGCATGCGGGACCTCCTGAGGGTTCGTTCGGTTGACGACCCCGCATGCCTATCGGCCACTGGAAGAACGGGAGAAATCCCGCACGACGGGTTGGCTGCGATCCGGACAATCGAATACATGTCGTACAAAGTTGAACGGAGATGATCTTGCTGCTCCGGGTGTCCCGCTTGCTCCGGAAGGGGCAATTCCTTTCCGTGGGAGCGGTCCTTCGGGTGGCTTTTCGCGCGCTGCGGCCCTGGTCGTGGTGTGGCTCACGTGGAGAAAGTGACGGATTCCGGGAGGGCGGGTCGGACGTGACCGCTGCCACCGGCTGCTACTCTGCGTCGTCAACCAGCCACATTTCGTTCATGCCTAGGGGTGTGCGTGAAGGTCGCCTGTGTCGGCGGCGGGCCCGCCGGCCTGTATCTCTCGATCCTGCTGAAGCGGCAGGACCCGTCCCATGACGTCACCGTCTACGAACGCAACCCGGAGGGCTCGACCTACGGCTGGGGCGTCACCTACTGGCGTGGCCTCCTCGACAAACTCCACGCGCACGACCCCGAGTCGGCCCGCGCCGTCGAGGAGCACTCCGTCCGCTGGAACCAGGGCGTCGCCCACGTCCGGGACCTGTCGACCCGTCAGCCCGGCGACGAGGGCCACGGCATCGGCCGGCACAAGCTGCTGGAGATCCTCGCCGACCGCGCCCGCGCCCTCGGCGTCCGCCTGGAGTTCGAGCACGGGATCAGGGCCGAGGATCCGCCGGAAGCCGACCTCCTCGTGGCGGCCGACGGCGTCCACAGCGCGCTGCGCACCCACCACGCCGCACACTTCGGCACCGAGCTCACACCCGGCCGCAACCCCTACACCTGGCTCGGCACCACCCGGGTCTTCGACTCCTTCACCTTCGCCTTCGTGGAAACCGAGCACGGGTGGATCTGGTGCTACGGCTACCCCTTCAGCGACGAACGCAGCACCTGCGTCATCGAGTGCGCCCCGCAGACCTGGACCGGACTCGGCCTGGACCGGGCCGGCGAGGCGGACGGGCTCGCCCACCTGGAGAAGCTCTTCGCGCACATCCTCGACGGCCACCCCCTCGTCGGCCGGGCGTCCACCGACGGCAGCGCCCAGTGGCTGACCTTCCGCACCCTCACCAACCGCACCTGGTACCGCGACCGCCTCGTCCTCCTCGGCGACGCCGCGCACAGCACCCACTACTCCATCGGCGCCGGCACCACCCTCGCCCTGGAGGACGCCTTCGCCCTCGCCGCGGCCCTGCGCACCTGCGCCGACCTGCCACAGGCCCTCGCCCGCTACGAACGGGAACGCAAGGCGGCCCTCCTCGCCCCGCAGAGCGCCGCCCGCCTCAGCGCCCAGTGGTACGAGAACCTCACCCGCTACATCCACCTCCCCCCGGAGCAGATGTTCGCCCTGCTCGGCCAGCGCCACTCACCCCTGCTGCCCTACGTCCCGCCCCAGCTCTACTACCGGATCGACCGGGCCGCGGGCCGGCTCGAGGCCCTGCGCCGGTTCAAGCGCTGGCTCGGTCCGAAGATCGCCGGCACCACGCAGGCCAGGACGCCGACCACACGCGGGTGACCGCCCCGCGTCACCCGTACGGACTTCTCCGGTGGGGGTGAATGGCGATTCACCGTTACGTTGAATCGCCATTCACCCTTCTCCGTTCCACCGGCCGCTGGAGTCCCCATGGCGTCGCCCGATCCGATACCCCCTCCCGCCGCCCCGAGCCCTGGTTCCCGTGGTCTGCGCGCCCGCCTCACCCTCCCGGTGCTGGCGTACTGCGGCACCCTCATGGCCGTCATGCAGACCATCGTCGTGCCGCTGCTGCCCGACCTGCCCCGCCTGACCGGCGCCTCGGCGGGGGCCGTCTCCTGGATGGTCACCGCGGCCCTGCTGTCCGGCGCCGTCCTCACCCCGGTCCTCGGCCGCGCCGGGGACATGTACGGCAAACGCCGGGTGCTGCTCCTCTCGTTCGGCCTGATGGCCGTCGGCTCGGTGATCTGCGCCATGACCTCCCACATCGGCGTGCTCATCGCGGCCCGTACCCTCCAGGGCGCCGCCTTCTCCGTCATCCCGTTGGCCATCAGCATCCTGCGCGACGAACTCCCGCCCCAGCGCCGAAACGCGGCGGTGGCGCTGATGAGCTCCACCGTCGGCGTCGGCGCCGCACTGGGCCTGCCGGCCGCGGCGCTGGTCGTGCAGTACGCCAACTGGCACGTCATGTTCTGGGTGACCGGCCTCCTCGGAGCGGTCGGGGTCGCGCTGATCCGGTGGGCCGCGCCCGAGTCGCCGGAGCGCCGGGCCGGCCGGTTCGACGTCCCGGGCGCGCTGGGCCTGGCCGCCGGACTGATCTGCCTGCTCCTCGCCGTGACGCAGGGCGGCCAGTGGGGATGGGACAGCGTCCCGGTCCTGAGCCTGTTCCTCGCCGCCGTCGTCGTCCTCGCCCTGTGGTGGAGGGTCCAACTGCGCACGCCGGAGCCGTTGGTGGACCTGCGGTTGGCGACGCGCCCCCGCGTCGGCCTCTCCCACGTCGCGGCGCTCCTCACGGGCTTCGCGTTCTACGCCAATTCGCTGGTGACCGCCCAACTGGTGCAGGCGCCCGAGGCCACCGGCTACGGGCTGGGACTGGACATCTTCCAGACGGGTCTGTGCCTGCTGCCCGGTGGCATCAGCATGCTGCTCTTCTCCCGGCTCTCGGCCCGGATCTCCGACGCCCGTGGCCCCCGCATCACCCTCGCGCTCGGCGCCTCCGTCATCGCCACCGGGTACGCCGTGCGCATCGCCGACAGCCACGAACTGTGGACGATCATGGTGGGGGCGACGGTGGTGGCCGTCGGCACCACCCTCGCCTACTCGGCGCTGCCCGCCCTCATCCTGCGCGCCGTCCCGGCCGACCAGACCGCCTCCGCGAACGGGGTCAACGTACTGATGCGCACGGTCGGGCAGGCCGCCTCCAGCGCGGTCGTCGCGGCGGTCCTCGTGCACCACACCGGCCTCGTCGGCGGTCTGCCCGTGCCGACGCTGCACGGCTACCTGCTGGCGTTCGGCGTCGCGGGCGCGGTCGCCCTGGCGGCGTGCGCCGTGGCGCTGACGATCCCCGGCGATGCCGGCTCCAAGGGCACGCGGCGGGCCCGGGGCCGTACCCGGCCGGTGGCGGACGGGGCGTTGGAGGGAGCATGAGTGCCGTGAGTACTCCGTCCGGCACCTCCGCGTCAGGCACCTCCTTGTCCGGCACCCCGCCGACCCCGGCCGCCGGGGACGGCGCCACCGCGAAGGACGCGACCGCGAAGGACGCGACCGCGCGGGACCCGGGCCCCGCACGCCGCGACGCCGAGGCCACCAAGGCGGCCATACTGCGCGCCGCCCGGCACCTCCTCGCCCGCCACGCGCACGGGGACATCACCCTCAAGGCCGTCGCGGAACGCGCGGGGGTGAGCGCGCCGCTGGTCGTGAAGTACTTCGGCAACAAGGACGCCCTCTTCGCGCGCGTGATGTCCTTCGCGAAGGACGCGGACGCGCTGCTGGACGCCCCCCTGGAGGAACTGGGCCGCCACATGGTCCGGCACGTGCTGGTCAGCCAGCGCGAGCGCGGTGCCGACCCCGTGCTGCGCATCGCGTTCGCCCCGTTGCACGGCGAGCACGGCGACGTCCTGCGCGCCAACTTCCGCGCCCAGGTCACCGAACGCCTCGCCGCCCGCCTCACCGGCCCCGACGCGGGCCTGCGCGCCGAACTCGCCGTCGCCACCCTGCTCGGCCTCGGCGTGATGTTCGGCGTCGCCCGCGGCCCCGAGCTGCGGGCGGCCACCGTGGAGGAGATCGCCGGCCGGTACGGTCCGACGGTGCAGGCCCATCTGACGCCTTAGGGGCTGTCGTTCGGGCCGGGTCGCGGGGAGGCGACGGTGCTTTCCGGCGTCGGACCCCGCGTCTGGCGAGGTGATCCGGACGACAGGCCTCAGGAGAACAGCCGCCCGTGCAGGGGAGCGCGGAACACCCGGTGCGGGTCCAGCCGTTCCAGGGTCGCCGCCGCCTCGTCCCAGGCCGCCCCGAAGGAGGACGGCACCACCGTGCCCAGCACCTCCTCGTCGCTCCAGGCCGCCTCGTCCGTGTAGCCCCAGCCCTTGGACCACTCCACCCGGGTGAGGGCGTGCGTGCCGTCGTACGCCGTGAGCAGGAACCGCTCCAGCTCGCGGTAGAAGGCGGCGGCGTCCGGGGTGCCCGGCAGGGTGAGCACGTCCAGCCAGACGGCCGTGTCCCACTCCGGGTGGCCGGCGTCGGCCCGCACCGCGGACAGCGACGGCGCGCGGGCACCCGCCAGTCCGGTGTCCGCCGGGTCGTCGAGGCCGGTGACCCGGATCTCCACCGAGCCGTTGACGGGGAAGCGCCCGGCGGCGGCGTACACGTGCAGCCGCTCCCGGTAGAAGGCGGTGAACTCGGAGACGACGCGCTGCACCCCGGCACGGCTGGTGAGCACCGCGTAGCCGTTGGCGTGCACCCGCAGGGTCGTCGGCCGCAGGTACAGCAGCGTGTTCTTCGACGGGCCCCAGATGTCCGCCGACATCGTCGCCACCAGGCCCAGCACGGCCGCGTCGAGCTGCGCGTTGCCCAGCACCGGCGCCAGGGACCAGGCCGCCTCCGTCACCATCCGCCCGGCGAGCTCCGCCACCGGCTTCGGCACGTTGTCGGAGAAGGGGTAGTTGTACGGCGAGGACACCCGCCGCGAGGTGAGCGGCTTCCTCGGCTCGACCGACCACACCTTGAACCACGGGTACTCGGTGAACGCGAACCAGATGGCCTCCACCCGCCCGTCCGACTCCAGGAAGCTCTCCACGGTCCGGCCGTCCGAGCCGGGCGCCGCGAACAGCTCGCTCGCCGGGATGTCCGTGCGGCTCACGCACCGCAGGGAGGTGTTCGGACCCACCCGCAGCGTCACCTCCGTGACCAGCGACCGCCCGAGATGGGTGAGGAGCGCGGCGCAGTCCGCCTCGTCGCGCGTGAACGTCCGCGGGACGTAGGCGCCGCTGCCCGCGTCCCACACCACGGCGGTGAGGGAGAGCACGAGATTGCTCAGCGAACCGTAGGTGTGGCCGGGCAGCCGCTCCTCGCCCCGCGCGGGGACGGCGGTGCCGTGCGCGTCGACGGCCAGGGCGCCCCCCAGCGTGAGGTCGCCGGGCGCGGGGGCGGCCGTGACACCGAGGCGGTGCTCCTCGAGCCAGGTCAGCAGGGCCTCCAGCGTGACGCCGGTGCCGGCGCGCACCTCGTCGGGCGCGACCAGGGCCAGGCCGGTCAGGTGCGGGGCGGTGTCCACGAGCAGGACCCGTGCGTCGGACGGCGTCTCCTCCGGAACCGTCAGGGGCGACCAGCCGTGCGAGGCGCCCCGGGGACGCACCGTCCAGTCGTGCCGCCAGGCCCAGTTGACGACGGCGGCCGCCTGCTCGGGGCCGTCGGGCGCGCAGGCCCACAGCCCGGTGACGGTGATCTCGCCGTCCCAGTTGCGGTACGCCGTGCGGGAGAGGGACACCCGCGCCGGGAAGTCCGGCAGTTCCTCCGCGGCGGCGGCCGGGTCCGCCGCGATCAGACAGGGAACGGCGGTCAGGGCGGCCGCGGTGCGCAGGAAGCCGCGGCGGGTCCAGGTGGAGTCTCCCGGCTGATGGTTGCTTGCTGAACGATCGGTCACCGGGCTCACGCTAGGGGCCCGTCGGCGGGGCGGGCCGAACCGTCGAACATCGTCACTCCTGTGGGTGAAAGATTCACCGGTGACGGCCGCAGCAGCCGGTTCCGCGCAGGTCCACGGCGGATGACAGACTGACGCCATGGACGAACGTGAATTCGGTAGGACCGGTCAGCACGCATCCGTCGTCGGCCTCGGCACCTGGCAGCTGGGCGCCGACTGGGGCGACGTCGACGACAAGGAGGCCCTCACCGTCCTGGAGGCGGCGGCCGAGTCGGGCGTGACCTTCTTCGACACCGCCGACGTGTACGGCGACGGACGCAGCGAGCAGACCATCGCCACGTTCCTGAGCAGCCGCCCCGACCTGCACGTGCTGGTCGCCACCAAGATGGGCCGCCGCGTCGACCAGATTCCCGAGAACTACGTCCTGGACAACTTCCGCGCCTGGAACGACCGCTCCCGCCGCAACCTCGGCGTCGACTGCGTCGACCTCGTGCAGCTGCACTGCCCGCCCACCCCCGTCTACTCCCGTGACGAGGTCTTCGACGCCCTCGACACCCTGGTGGAGGAGGGGCGCATCGCCCACTACGGCGTCAGCGTGGAGACCTGCGCCGAGGCCCTCACCGCGATCGCCCGGCCGGGCGTGGCGAGCGTGCAGATCATCCTCAACCCCTTCCGCATGAAGCCCCTGCGCGAGGTGCTCCCCGCGGCCCGCGAGGCCGGCGTCGGCATCATCGCCCGTGTCCCGCTCGCCTCCGGTCTGCTGTCCGGCAAGTACACCAAGGACACCGTCTTCCCCGAGAACGACCACCGCACCTACAACCGGCACGGCGAGTCCTTCGACCAGGGCGAGACCTTCTCCGGCGTCGACTACGCCACCGGTGTCGAGGCCGCCGCGGAGTTCTCCGCCCTCGCCCCCGAGGGGTACACCCCGGCCCAGCTGGCGCTGAAGTGGATCATCCAGCAGCCCGGCGTCACCACCGTGATCCCCGGCGCCCGCTCGCCCGAGCAGGCCCGCGCCAACGCGGCCGCCGCGAAGCTGCCGGACCTCTCCGAGGAGACGCTGGCCGCGATCCGGGATCTGTACGAGCGCCGGATCAAGGAGCAGGTCGAGGGACGCTGGTAGCCGCGGCTGGGCGGTGATCGGAGAAAAACGCCGATCAGGGGGTACTCGCCGGAGAGGAGACCGAACAGTCACTCGAACCGGGGAGGACAAGTGACCGAGACGGAGGCCGGAGTCCAGCGGCGCAGAGGGCGCAACGAGACCGAGGAGGAGAGAGCGGACCGCATGTGGGGGGAGCTCATACAGGAGGTCCGCGTCGCCCAGACGGGCGTGCAGATCCTCTTCGGTTTCCTCCTCACGGTCGTGTTCACGCCGCGCTACGCCGAACTCGGCGACACCGAGCAGGCCATCTACATCCTGACGGTCGTGCTGGGCGCCGCCGCGACCGGCGCCCTGATCGGGCCCGTCTCCCTGCACCGGCTGGTGTCCGGGCGGCAGGTGAAACCGCAGGCGGTGCGGTGGGCCTCCCGGATGACCTTCATCGGACTGGTGCTCCTGCTCGCCACCATGACCTCGGCCCTCCTGCTCATCCTGCGGGTGGCCACCCACGACGACTACGTGCCCTGGCTGGTCACCGGCGTGGTGGCCTGGTACCTGCTGTTCTGGTTCGGGGTGCCACTGTGGACCCGTCATCGCTACACGGCGCGGTGACGCCGCCCGCCCTCACCGCGTCCCGCGCGTCCCGCGCAGCGCAGTGAGGCAGCCGCTGATCGCCTGCTGGAGCTCCTCCAGCCGCCGCACCATGTCGTCCTCGTAGAAGTCCTGGGCGTCGTCGAAGGTCAGCTCCTCGAAGGCCTTCGTCGCCTTCTGCAGGCTGCTGTAGAACTTCGTGCGCCGTTCCTGGACCCGCAGCTCGGGATCGGCCTCCACCGCCTGGACGACCAGGCCCTTCAGCGTGTCGTACGCCTCGCTCGCCCACTCGCCGGCGTCCTCGCCGTCGTCGAGCTCGTCGATCAGCGACAGATGGCGCTCTGCCTCCTGGCGCAGGTCGGCGGGCGCGTCGAGGGTCTGCCCGGCCGGTGTCCGGATCTGCCCGGACTCGGCGATCCGGCGGACGTAGCCGATGCGATCGGCCGAGCGGCTCTCGTCGGCGACCGCCTTCTTCAGATCGTCGGTGCGCACCACGTCGCGAGCCAGCTCGGTCTGCAGCTCCGGATCCTCCTTGACTCGCTCGAGGAGGGCGGCGCGGGCCGCCCGGGCGGTCGAGGGGTCGGCGATGATCGCGGCGCGCAGGGCGGTCGGGTTCTCCGCGACCTCCAGCGCCTTCGTGGGCCGGATGCCCGCCGCCTCGGCGGCCTCGGCGATGGCCGTGCCGCGCGCGGACGTCGCGCCGGACCGGGAGACGTAGTACGTCAGCCACACGTCGGCGTCCGGCAGCTCCACCTCCTGCCCCGGCGCCAGCTCCTCGAAGTGCGGGACGAGTCCGTCGTCCGCCGCCCGGTCCCACGCCTTGTAGTGGCGCAGGACGCGCTCGGGGGAACAGCCGGCCAGCTCGGCGAACTCCTTCGCCGACACCTTCGGCGTCTCCGCCGCGCCCTGCCCGCCCGGCCGGACGCTGCGCGCCACCATCAGCCCGAAGGCCCATCCACCGGTGCGCGCGTACACGCCGAACTCGCGCGCGTCGCGCGCCACCAGGTCGGACAGGGGTGCGCGGGACGCCTCGACGGGCGTCCGCGACGGGTCGGCGGACGCCCGGGACGGGTCGGCGGACGTCTCGGACGGGTCGATCGCCAGGGTCACGGCTGACTCTCCTCCTACGGGCGGCGGCCGGCGTGGCCGGCGCTGCGACAGTGCAGACCGGCAGCCTATAGGCGCCCGTTCGAGGTGTTTCGGCGGGCAGCGCGCCGCGCCGGGCGGTCCCCGGCCGAGGACGGCCCCGGCCCGACGGTGTGCGCTCAGCCGAGGGCGTCCCGCAGCGCGGGCAGGAGCGTCTTCTCCGACCAGTCGAGATACGCCGGCTGGGAGTCGCCGCCGATCTGCACCAGCGCGATCTCGGTGAACCCGGCCTCGGCGTACGGCCGTACGGCCTCGACGAACTCGTCCGGATCGTCCCCGCAGGGGATGGAGGAGGCCACGTCGTCCGGGGTCACGAACTGGGTCGCCGACTCGAAGGAGTCCGGATGCGGCAGCTCGGAGTTCACCTTCCACCCGCTGCCGAACCAGCGGAACTGCGCGTGCGCCCGCTTCACGGCCGTCTCCCGGTCGGTGTCGTAGCACACCGGCAGCTGGCCCACGCGCGGCTTGCCCGAGCCGCCGTGCCGGTCGAACGCCTCCAGCAGGCCGGACTTGGGCTCCGTGGCGACGACCAGATCGGCGAGCCGGCCCGCGAGCTTGCAGGACTGTTCGCCGGAGACGGCGATGCCGATCGGGGGCGGGACGTCGGGCAAATCCCACAGCCGCGCCGACTCCACGTCGAAGTGCGTGCCGTGGTGGGTGACGTGCCCGCCCTCGAACAGCGCGCGGATGATCTTGACGGCCTCCTCGAGCATCTCGTGCCGTACGTCGACGGCGGGCCAACCGCCACCGACCACGTGCTCGTTGAGGTTCTCGCCGGAGCCGAGCCCCAGCCGGAAGCGGCCCTCGGACAGCAGTTGCATCGTCGCCGCCTTCTGGGCCACGACCGCCGGGTGGTAGCGGACGGTCGGACACGTCACGTACGTCATCAGCGGGATGCGGGACGTCGCCTGCGCCGCGGCGCCCAGCACGCTCCACGCGTACGGCGCGTGGCCCTGCGAACGCAGCCACGGAAAGTAGTGGTCCGACGTCACCGAGAAGTCGAAGCCCGCCTCCTCGGCCCGCACCAGATGGTCGACCAGTTCACGAGGGCCGGCCTGTTCGGTCATCATCGTGTATCCGATTCGCACCATGGGTCCCGAGTCCCCGACGGGCCGGTGGGGAAACGGAGCACGGCCGTGGCGAAAAGCGGGCGATGACCGCTGGCCCGCAGGGCAGGATGCGGGCATGACCGTACGCCCCCTGCCTTCCAGCACCCCGTCCGCCCAGGGCGTCGACGCGTCCGGCGTCCTCGCCTTCCTCGACGCCGTCGAAGCGGCCGAGGGCATCGAACCGCACAGCCTGATGGTGCTGCGGCACGGTCACGTCGTCGCCGCCGGCTGGTGGGCGCCGTACACCCCCGACCGCCTCCACCTGCTGTACTCGCTCAGCAAGAGCTTCACGGCCACGGCCACCGGGCTCGCCGTCGCCGAGGGGCTGATCCGGCTGGACGACCCGGTGATCTCGTACTTCCCGGAGTTCGAGGCCGACATCACCGACCCGCGCAGCCGGGCGATGCGGGTGCGGCACCTGGCGTCGATGACGAGCGGGCACGAGGCGGAGACCTACGAACGGGCGGCCGCGCTCGACCCCGAGGAGCTGGTGCGCGGCTTCCTGCTGCTGCCGCCGGAGCGCGACCCCGGCACCGTGTTCGCGTACAACCAGCCCGCCACCTACACGCTCGCGGCGATCCTCCAGCGCGTCACCGGCCGGTCGCTCACCGCGTACCTGCGGCCGCGCCTGCTGGACCCGCTCGGCATCGGCGAGGTCGCCTGGCTCACCGACCGGCGCGGCCGCGAGCTGGGCTTCAGCGGTCTGCACGGCACGACCGACGCCGTCGCCCGGCTCGGCCAGCTCTACCTGCGCGGGGGCGTCTGGGAGGACAGGCGGCTGCTGTCGCGGGCGTGGGTGGCCGAGGCGACCCGCGCCCTGATCCCGACGGCGGGCGCCATGGGGGACACGGATCGCGAGGACTGGGACCGGGGATACGGTTTCCAGTTCTGGCAGTCCCGGCACGGCTACCGCGGCGACGGCGCCTACGGCCAGTTCTGCCTGGTCCTGCCGGAGCAGGACGCCGTGCTGGCGGTGACCGCGGCGACCACCGACATGCAGGCCCTGCTGAACCTGGTCTGGCAGCACCTGCTGCCGGCGTTCCGGCCCGGGCCGCCGGCGGGCCCTCAGGACGCCGAGACGGCTCTCGCCGACCGCCTGGCCCGCCTCTCGCTGCCGGCGGCCCCCGGCAGGGCCGCACCGCCGGACCGCACGGGGGAGTGGTCGGCCGCGGAGTTCGCCCCGTACGGCGGTGTCCGCGCCGGCCTGCCCGGCTTGACCGGCGCCGCGGTCAACGCGAACGCGGACGGCTGGACGCTGACCCTCGTCGAGCACGGCCACCGGCTGGACCTGCGCCTGCGCCCGGGCGGCTGGAGCGTGGCCGAGGAGCCGGTGCCCACCGCGGTGAGCGGCGGCTGGACGGACCGCGACACCCTCGCCGTGGACATCGCGTTCCTGGAGACCCCGCACCGCCTGCGGGTCGCCTGCTCCCTGCCCGGGCGCACCCTCACCGCGCGCTGGGGCACCGAGCCCCTGCACGGCGGGCCGCTGCGCTCCCTGCGCGCACCGCGCCGGCCGGTCTGAACGGCCCCGGTCGGTCCCGGCCGGGCCCGCCGGCCCTCCCGCCGGTCACTCCGAGCCGGCTCCGAAGGTCCGTCCGGTCCGGCCGCCAGGTCACTCCGAGTCCGGTCGGAAGGTGTCGAGGAAGGTGTCCAGGGCCTGCCGGTTCCCGGCCTTCTCCCAGTCCGCGGCGGGTGTCGTCCAGCGCAGTGAGAACCCGCGGTGCCCGCCGAGGAGGAACCCGCGGCCGAACGTGCGCACCCGGGTGCCGTCGGCGTCGGCGACCCACTCCATGTCGGCCGCCTCGTAGCCCCGGTACGTCGTCGCCTCGATGGCGCCGATGCGCAGGAAACCGTTCACCTTCCGCAGGCCTGGCTCGACAGTGTCCCGCCACACGGCCACCGGGTCCGGGCCGACGCGTTCGCTGTAGGTCACCGCGAGGGTGCGCGGGTCGCCGGACGCCCCGAAGGTGACGCGGTAGGCGAGGTCGGCGGTACGCGAGGTGTCCAGCCGCTTCCAGCCCTCGGGGAGCGCGACGGAGAAGCCCTCGGGTGCGCGGTGGAGGCGGTAGCCGTCCGGCAGGGCGTCCGCGGGGGCCGAGGCGGACGGGGCGGACGGCGTCGGCGGGGACGCGGGCGGCGGAGCGGCGGCGGACGCCGTGGGGGTCGGTGCCGGGGTCGGCGTGTCGGGGACTCTGTCGCCGGCGCCGTCGCCGGACGCGGTGGGGGAGGCGGTGGGGCGGGCCGCCTGCGCGCCGCCGGACGCCGTCTCCTCCATGCCCGGCAGCCGTCCCGTCGCGGCGAGGGCGGCGACCGCGACGGTGACGACGGCCAGGGCCGTGCCGGCGGCCATGGCGCGGCCACTCCACCGCGGGCCGACGAGCCGGGAGAGGGGGTACGCCCGCCCCGGCCGAGGCGCGGGCATCGCCTGCGGGTGCTCGTCGAGCACGCGGGTGAGGGCCTGGCGCACCACCGACCGGGTCGCCCGCTCCCGTGAGTCCTTGCGCAGCAGCGCCTGCACGGTCGGGCCGAGGGCACCGGCCCGCAGCGGCGTCCGCAACGGCAGCCGGTCCACGCCCTTCAGCGTCGTCTCGGGCCGGTCCCGGTCCCGGTACGGCGGCCGCCCCTCGACCATCGTGTAGAGGATCGCGCCCAGCGCCCACAGGTCGGCGGCCGGCCCGATCCGCTCGTCGCGCGCCTGCTCGGGAGAGGCGTACGAAGGTGCCGCCACGCGGGGCGCGAGCGTCGCGCCCGCCAGGCCGAACCCGGTCACGACGACCGGTCCGCGCGCTCGCACGAACACCTGGCCGGGACTCAGCTCGCCATGGGTGATGCCCTCGCCGTGCGCGGCCTCCAGCACGTCGAGCAGCTCCAGTCCGATCGCGGCCGCCCGGGCAGGCCTGAACGCACCCTTCTGCTCCAGGAGTTGTCCCAGCGGCAGCCCGTCGATCCACTCGGTGACGGTCCACAGGGAGCCCTCCTCGACCACGGCGTCGAGGGCCGTGGCGACCCGGCCGGGACACACCTGGGCCATCGTCTCCGACATGCGCACCACACGGCCCGCGGCCGCGCCCGCCTCCTCCACGCCCAGCCCGTCGGGCAGCCCGATCCGGGTGACCAGACACGGTCGCGGGTCCGCCCCTCGGCCGGCGTACTCCGCGTACCAACTGACGCGGTTCGTCTCCCGGTGCACCACGTCGAGGAGCCGGTACCGCCCGGCGACCAACTCGTGCCTGGAGACGTGAGCCTTGACCATGGCCATCCCTCGCTGAACCCCCGGACTACTCCTTACCTCAGTGGTACGGCGGGAGAGAGGGGATCCGTTCAAGGGAACCGCAACTCCGGCGCCATTCCTGTCTTTTATTCAAAAACGCCGAGCATATGTGCGAGGAAAAGAAATTACTCCGAGGCCTTCCAGGGGTGTAACCAGGGGTAAGAGGGTCGGTGGGGCCTCCGGGAGGGATCGCCGCCGTGGGCGGTCCATTCCACGGCGGGGGCCACCTCGGGGGATTTTCCATTCCGCGTGCGGTGGTCAGGGAAGTTCTCGGCGCAGCCCGAATCGTTCGGCCCAGGCGGACATGTCCGCCGTCGTCGCGTTGCCCCCGCAGATCACCAGTCCCAGCCGGGCGCCCTCGCCCACCCGTTCCAGGACCCGCCGGGCCGCCGGAAGGAGGCACCCGGCCGCCGGCTCGGTCCACACCTTGGCGTGCTCGGCGAGCTCGACGCAGCCCCGCACGGCTTCCCGGTCGGGCACCACGAGAACCTCCGTCACCAGCGCGGACACATGGTCGTACGTCAGCCTCGCGACAGCGGGTGCGCTGAGCGTGGAGACGATGGACGACAGCTCGACCGGCACCGGTCCGCCCGCCGCCAGCGCGGCGGACATCGCCTCCGCGCCGCCGGTCTCCACACCCCAGACCCGCACGTCCGGCCGGCGTGCTCGCAGGGCGGCCGCGACACCGGAGATCAATCCGCCTCCTCCGACGCTGACCAGCACGTCCGTCAACGCGCCCGCGTCGTCCGCGAACTCCAGCCCGACGGTGCCCTGACCGGCCACGACCACCGGGTCGTCGAACGGGTGGACGAGGGTCAGTCCTTCGTCGCGCAGCCGGGTCACGAGCGCGAACGCGCTGTCCATGCCGTCCGTCAGCCGCACCGACGCGCCCGCCTCCTCGGCGATCTCGACGGCCCGGGCGGGTGCCGAACGCGGCATGACCACCGTGGCCTTGACGTCGAGAGCGGCGGCCATGACGGCCACGGCGATCCCGTGGTTCCCGCCGCTGACCGCCACCACTCCCGCCGCCCGCTCCGCCTCGCCGAGCGAGAGCAGCTTCGCCGTCGCACCGCGCGCCTTGAAGGAGCCGGTGCGCTGCAGCAGCTCCAGCTTGACGGTGACCGGGACGCCGAGCAGCGCCGACAGCCCGGGACCGGGGAGGGTCGGGGTGCGGACCACGTGCCCGGCGATCCGCTCCGCCGCGGCTTCGATGTCCGAGATGCCGATCAAGACGACCACCTTTCCGGTGCGCCGCTCCCGGCGCACCGTGGGCACCCTGTCGCGCGGCCCGGACGAAATCAACAGGGCGCGTCAGCCGCGGGACCGACGCGGACTCAGAGTTCGCGGCGCACCAGGAACTCCAGCAGCGCCCGCAGGTCGTCCGCGGCCCCTGCCCGCAACCGCACACCGGCGAGCGCCGAGTCCACGGCGGCCACCTGCCGACGCGCCTCGGCGAGCGCGGACGCACGACCACCGGCCTCCTCCACCAGCGTCGCCGTCTCGGCGGGATCGCCCCCGGACTCCAGGAGCACGGCCAGACGCCGTGCCGCCGGCCCGGGGGACGCGAGGGCGGCCAGCACCGGGAACGTCTTCTTGCGCTCCCGCAGATCGCCGTGCACGGGCTTGCCGGTGACGGCCGGATCACCCCAGATCCCCAGGACGTCGTCGACCACCTGGAAGGCGATCCCGAGATGACGCCCGGCCCGGTCCAGCGCGGCCACCGTCGACGGCGGCGCGCCGCCCAGCACGGCGCCCAGCGAGGCCGCGCAGCCCAGCAGAGCGCCCGTCTTGCCCTCGGCCATCGCCCGGTAGGCGTCGGGAGCCACCCGCTCGGGACCCGACCAGGGGCGGGCGGCGAACAGCAGGTCGTCGGCCTGCCCGTGCACAAGGTCCGTGAGCGCCGCCGACAGCAGCCGAACGCCCGCCGCACCGCCCGGGGCCGCCGCGAGCGTCTCGACGGCCAGCGCGAACAGGGCGTCGCCGGCGAGGACCGCCGGTCCCGTCCCGTAGGCCTTCCAGACGGCGGGCCGGCGACGCCGGGTCGGGTCGCCGTCCATGATGTCGTCGTGGAGCAGCGAGAAGGTGTGCACGAGCTCCACCGCGACCGCGGCGGCGACCCCGGCCCGGGCGGGCGCGCCGGCCGCCTCCGCGCCGAGCACCGCGAGGGCCTGCCGCAGTCCCTTCCCGCCGGCCGTGGCGACGGGCGCGCCGCCGACCTCGCACCAGCCGAAGGAGTACGCCGCCATCTCGCCCACCCAGGGGTGCAGTCGCCTGACGGCGTCGGCCAGCGCGGGACGCACCAGCGCACGACAGCGGTCGAGGACGCCGGACGCGGTTGCGGAAGGGCACTCGGGCACCGGTGAACGTCCCCGCGTCGCGGGGAGGGCGTCCGCCGGGGCGAGCGTCGTGGGGGGCGTGCCGACGGGGGCGCCCGTCGTGGACGACGCCGTCACCGGACGGCCTCCGCGGCCGCGCCGTCCGGCGCGCCCGCGTCGAGACCCAGTTCCTCCTGGGCCCGTGCCACCATCTCGCACGCGTGCCGCAGACCGATCCGCTCCAGTTGCCGTGCGAGCTCCGCCAGTTCGGCCGCCGTCTGCGCGCGGTCGCGGCCCAGACGGGCCAGGGACTTCGCCAGGCCCAGCCGGGAGAGCGCCTCCCCGCGCGGCTCGTTCATCGCGCGGAACTCCGCGAGGGCCTGCTCGTAGAGGTCCCGCGCCTCGGCGTGACGGCCCGCCCGGTACAGGACGTTGCCCCGCATCTTGTGGTTGTAGGCGAGCGCGCTGGACAGGCTCATCGCGCGGCACGTCGTCTCCGCCTCCGACAGCAGGGCGAGGGCCCGCTCGGTGTCCCCGTCACGCACGGAGACGATGTCGGCCAGACCGCGCAGCGCCCACGCGTGCCCGCGCCGGTCCTCCGCGCGCCCGGCGATCTCGGCCGCCTCCTCGAACAGGGCGTACGCGCTGTCGTAGGCGCCGGAGTTGCGGTGCATCTGCGCGATGCCCTCCAGGGCCCACACCGTGTGCCGCGCCTCCCCGCGCCTGCGGGCCTCGGCCAGCAGTTGCTCGTGCAGCAGGCCGACGGCCTTGTAGTCGCCCTGGATGCGTCCGGTCTCCGCGAGGCCGGCCAGCGAGTAGCCGCGCACGACGACGTCCCCGCCGTGCTCGCCGAGCTCGGCCGCGAGCCCCAGCAGCCGCCGGGCCAGGGGGAACGCGCCCCGTTGCCGGGCCAGGGTGCCGCCGCTCCACAGTGCCCAGGCCATCGCCGCGATGTCGCCCGCGTCCCGGGCCGCGCGGTAACTGGCCTTCCAGGCCCGGTCCGCCTCCCGCACCTGCCCCAGCCGCCGGTGCGCCTCGGCCACCGCGAGTCCGGAGCGGGCCGCCTCGGCACGTTCTCCGGCCCGCTCGGCGGCACGTAACCGCTGGTTGCCGGCGGCCAGTACGTCGACCAGGGAGGAGTTGACGGAGAGGGTGGTGAGGGCGCCCTGGTACTCGGGGGCGACAGCCTTGCCGTACATCGGTTCCTTTCGGCCACCATGTATGCACTGTGTGTATACATGGCATGTATACATGGCGTGTAGAGTGCGGCGGAGAACAGCCCCGGCCGGTGCCGCGGGCGTGATCTGTTGTCGCCGGTCAAGACGCGGACGCGGAGGGCCAGGTTGCCTGTGAGGCACAGATCACCTCACGCGGCCGACGGGGCGTCAGGCGCCGAACAACTGCGTCCAGTAGGTGCCCGCGGGGCCGCCGCCCGCGAAGCCGACACCGATGTGGGTGAAGTCGGCCTTGAGGATGTTGGCGCGGTGGCCGGGGCTGTTCATCCAGCCCTCCACGACCTCGGCGGGGGAGCGCTGACCGCAGGCGATGTTCTCGCCGATCGTCCGGCGGGCGGAGCCGGCCGCGGCCGCCCGGTCCCAGGGCCGGCTGCCGTCCGGCGACGTGTGGGAGTAGAAGGAGCGCGCCACCATGTCCATGCTGTGCGCCCGCGCAGCCGTGGCGAGCAGCGGGTCCACGGCGAGGGGCCGCAGCGCGGCGCGCGCCCGCTCGCGGTTGGTGAGGTCGACGACGTCCGCCTCCGTCCCCGCCAGACCGGCCGGAGTGAGCGGGCGCGCCCACAGGGCGGTCCAGTACGTGTCGCCGGTGCGGCCGTCCCGGACGTACGCCGGCCCGGTGTGGGTGAACGCCGGGTCGTGCAGGGTGCGCCGGGGCCGGTCGGTGCGCAGGCAGTACGCCACGAACTCGGCGGTCGTACGGGGGCCGGAGACCAGGTGCTCGCCCACGGCGAGGTACTGGTACCCGGCGGCCGTGACCCGTTGGTGGACCGAGACACCGTCCGAGCCTTCGGCGCCGAGGCGCCCGGCGGCCGCCATGGCGGCGGCATGCGCCCGGGCCGCGGAGACCAGCCGGGCGTCCACGGCGACGGGAGGGGATCCCGCCGAGACGCGGGCGGGGTTGACCAGGGCGAGGAAGCCGTCGGGATCGGCAGCCGGTGTGGAGGGCTGCGCGGGGACGTGCGGGGACGAAGGCGTGCGAATGTGCGGGGAGGGAGTCGTGCGGGTGTGCGGGGATGCAGGCGCCGGGGGCCGCGGGGGCGAAGCCGTCGGGGTCGTCGGGGCCGCCTGTGGGGCGGCGGCGGGATCGTCCTCGACGACGTCCACCCCGAAGTCCCTTGCCAGCCCCTCCAGTCCGTCCGCGTACCCCTGGCCGAGCGCCCGCAGCTTCCAGCCGGCGCCCCGCCGGTAGACCTCCGCGAGCAGCAGGACCGTCTCCTGCCGTGGGGGCGGCGGCGCGAACCGGGCGAGCGGGCGGCCGTGCCGGTCGGTGACGTGGAGGGTGGGAACGGGCAGCCGGGTCGGCGGAGTGCCCGGAACAGCGGCGCTCACGACCACCGTGACCCTGGTGGCACCCGCCCGCAGCCCGGCCGGATCCAGCGTGAGCGTGTCGCCCTCCAGGCGGGCGCCCGGGGCCGTCGGCTGATTGTAGAAGACGAAGTCGCCGTCGTCCCGGACCTTGCCGCTGTCATCGGTGACCAGCGCGCTGACATCGTAGGGGCCGGGCACCCGGACGGTCAGGGCGCCGCCATGGAGGGGCAGATTGGCCCCGGGTACCAAGTCGCTCATCCCGCCGCCCCGGTGTCGTCCTCCGGCCCCCGCGGGGCCTTGCCCGGAGAACGGCCGGCCGCGCCGACGGGTTCCCGGCCTCCGTCGGCGCCGCCGCGCACCGCCCCGCCCGTGCGCCGGGGCAGGGTCAGTTCCGCGCGGCCGCGGAGGCGAGGTCCTCCGCCCGCTCGTACGGCAGCACCACACCCCTGCGCGCGCCCGTCGCCGTAGCCCTCGCCGTACCCGTCGCCGTCCCGCAGAACGCGGACTCCAGGGTGCGCAGCATCGTGTTGTGCACGCGCGCGCTGTTGGAGGTGTTCGCGAGCGCGGTCAGGCTCCGCCGCCCGTCCTTCGACGTGAACGCGTACGTGTAGTAGCCCTGGACGGCACCGGTGTGCCCGTACACGGACACCCCGCAGGACAGGTCACGGCGCCGCAGCCCCAGCCCGTACGCCTGCCTGGTTCCCGCCGGGATCCAGCGCCGCATTTGGGTCAGCGCCTCGGCCGAGGTCAGCCGGCCGCGCAGCAGCGCCGAGAGGAAGGTGTTGACGTCCCGCGTGCTGGAGACCAGCGCGCCCGCGCTCTGCGCCCAGGACACCGTCTGCCGGGTCGCGTCGACCAGCGTCGTGGCGGGGGCGTCCGGGGTGAGGTAACCGCGGGTGTGGACGCCGGGGATCGCGGTGTCCGGGTGGACGTAGAAGGTGTCGCGCAGCTTCAGCGGTTCGACGATCCGCTTCTGGTACTCCGTGCCCACGGAGTGTCCCGTGAGCTTCTCGATGAGCATGCCGGCGACGACGAAGTTGGTGTTGGAGTACGAGTAGTCGCCACCCGGGGCGGTCGTCCGCGCGTGGCGCAGCGAACGGTCGATCAGCTGACGGTAGGTGAACACCTTGGCGCGCACCGCCTCGAAGCCGGAGACGGTGTCGGCGAACATGTCCTCGGTGTAGTCGTACAGACCGCTGCGGTGGCTCAGCACGTGCCGGACCGTGATCTTGCTGTCGGGGAGGAGTCCGGGGAGATAGCGGTTGACCGGAGCGTCCAGGGAGAGCTTGCCCTCGTCGACGAGTTGCAGCAGGACGACCGCGGAGAAGACCTTGGTGACGCTGCCGATGCGGAAGCGGTCGCCGGCGTCGAGCGCCCGCTTCGTCCGCCGGTCGGCGACGCCCAGGGTGAGCCGGTGGACCGTGTCCCGGTCGTCGAGACGTGCCATCGCGCCGGGCGCCCCCTGCTCCATTGCCGAGCGGAGCACACTCCGCAGACCGGTGAGGTCCGGCTTCGGCGGCGCCACGGCGGTGGGCGCCGGTCGCGGTTCCGCGGACGCGGCAGGCACCGGAACCGCCAGGAGGGACAGCAGCGCCACCCCGACGACGGTCCCGCTCCGCAGCGCCCGGGGGCCCCTCCTTCCCCGTCCCCGCGGATCCTTCGCCGGTGCGCGATCGGTCACAATCACTCGAGGCAACCTTCTTCCGTGCCGTCACATCCCCACAGGGCACACACAGTTCACGCGTCGATCACTGTGCGGTGGGTCGGCTCAGTATTGCCGCGAGAGTTGCAGAAAAGCGTGATTTCCAGCTTTACGTGGACATGTCTCATCCGTAAGGGTCCGTGCTGTGGGGGACTGACCGGCCGCGTCGCCGTGTCCTGCGGCAACCTGCGGGTCCGTGCGGGCAGCCTTGCCTGCGTCCTGCCGCTCGTTGCTCGCACGCCCGCTGACGGCCAACACCGTCTTTCGTCTTCCGGCACGCGGTGCGGGGGCCGGGCGGGCCCGCGCCACGGCGGCGACCCCGGCCTGCGCGACTCCTTGCCGATGCGCGGGGCACTGCGGATGAGGGCACGTTCCGCTCCCGGCCGGTGCGGTCGGCCGGACGGTTCCGGCCGGAGGGTTCCGGGCGGAGGCCTCCGCCGGATCAGGGCATCCGCCGAAGTAAGGCGTCCGCCGCATCAGGGCGTCACCGGATCGGGGCGTCAGCAGGCTTCACCGGGCGCGGCCTTCTGCCGGGCGGTCGCCTCTCGGGCGGCGCGGGCGCCGAGGTGCGCCTTCATGCGGTCGGCGGCTGGGCTCGGGAGAGCCGCGGTCGGTGGCGTGGCCGTTGCGGCGGGGCGGCGTGCTCGTTCGCGGCCGCCGCATCGTGGCCGCCGACCACTGAGGGCCGACGCCTCGTCGCGCTCTCACCCGCTGCGTCCGTCGTCTTCGCCGACCGCACCGCCAGGCTACTCAAACCGTGTTGCCGGGGCGGCGGAGGCGCGCCCGCGGTTCAGTCGGACGGTGACGTGTGCGAGCGTGCCCGCGTCGACGGTGAGCTTCTCCACCCCAGCTCCGAGCGGCACCGTCCGGGGAAGCGCCTGCGAAGCAGCGCGCGTCGAATCGACCGCTCCCACGTCACATTGCCGCCCGCACCGCCCCTGGGGCCGCATCCGCCCTCGCTCAACCGCAGCAGACAGTGGAGTGAGTACGTAGAAGTCGGATCCGTGACGGTCGGGAGGTGGGGGCGTGTCCGCCCACCAATCTGCGCGCCCGACCGCCCGTCTCACGCGGTCCGATCGTGTACCCGTCTGCGGGCTGCGGGCTGCGGGCTGCTGGTTGCGATGCGCCCGCGGCAGCCCGCGGCGCATGGCCTTCGGCACCGGTTTCCTGCCGAACGGCGTCCTGGTGAGGATCACACCGCAGAGCCCCCGCGCTGCGGGGCGCTCCGGCACGCCGACGGAGTCGGGAGTCGGGCGCCTGCCGGAACCCCCCTGCCGCAGGCCGTGGCCTCGACGGAGCCGTGCCGGGTACGGCCTGGGCACCGCTCCGTCCGGGCTCCATCCGGGCTGTCGGGGGCATCGTCAACGCGGCCGCGGTCAGGGGTGTGGGGCCCGCTCGGGGCCCCGAGCGGTCACTGGTGCAGGGACCGGATCCAGTCCGCCGGCACCCGTTCGGCCGGCCCCGGAGCCGGCTGGTCCGCCGGGTGGCTCGCCGGCGGCGCCAGCTCGGGGCCGGCTTCGTACATCTCGTTGCTGTCGTAGTCCCAGAACCACTCCTCGCCCGGCTCGAAACTGCGCACCACGGGATGCCCGGTGGCCTTCCAGTGGGCGGTGGCGTGCTGGGCGGGGGAGGAGTCGCAGCAGCCGATGTGGCCGCAGGCCGCACAGCGCCGCAGGTGGAACCACCAGCCGCCGGCCTCGTCGCACTCGGCGCAGCCGCTGCCGCTGGGCGGGACGCTCGGGTTGATGGCGTCGGTGTCGGTCATACGGGCTCCTCGGCGGTCTCGGACGTGGTGACGGTTTCCCCGGGTCCGGGCGCGGTCCCGGGGCCGGTGGCGGTGCCGGATTCCGGGGCGGTCTCCGGGTCCGGGGCGGTGAGCGGCAGCAGGACCTGGAAGCGGGTGTCGCCGGGCACCGACTCGACCTGGAGGCTGCCGTGGTGCTTGTTGACGACGATCCGCCAGGAGATGTCCAGGCCCAGTCCGGTGCCCTCGCCCACCGGCTTGGTGGTGAAGAAGGGGTCGAAGATCCGGCTGCGGATGTCCGCGGGGATGCCGGGGCCGGTGTCGCGGAACTCCACCAGCAGCCGGTCGCCCTCGCGCGCGGTCCGGACGGTCACCGTGCCCTCCCCGCCGGCGCTGTTGATGGCGAAGACCGCGTTGTCGACGAGATTGGTCCACACCTGGTTGAGCTCCGCCGGGTACGCCGGCACGCTCGGCGCCGTGCGGTCGTAGTCCTTGACGACCCGGATGCGCTGCCCGATCTTCCCGGACAGCATCAGCAGGGTGCTGTCGAGGAGTTCGTGGACGTCGACGACCCGGTAGGGGGCCCGGTCGAGCTGGGAGTACTGCTTGGCGGCGTCGACGAGGTGGGAGATGCGGTTGGTGGAGTCGTCGATCTCGTCCATCAGCAGCTCGGTCTCGACGGTGTAGTTCAGCCAGCCGATCGCCCCCGGCAGGATGTCCTCGTCCACCGCCGCCGCGACCTGCTCCAGCCAGTCCACGTCCAGCCCGGCCTGCACGAAGGTCGGCGCGATCCGCCAGCCTTCGGGGATGCCGTGGTCGTCGAGCCAGTCGGTGAGCTCGTCCTCCCGGTCGGAGGTCTCGATCGGGCTCAACGCCGGTGCCTTGGCGACTCGTTCGGCGGTGCGCTCCTGGATGTCGATGAGCTCGGCGAGCGTCTCGCGGGAGTAGGGTCCCTGGGCGATCACGGCGAGCTTGTGCCGCATCTTCGCCACCCGTTCCCGCAGCGTCGCCGTCGCCCGTACGGCCGCCGCCGCGGGGTTGTTGAGCTCGTGCGTGAGCCCCGCCGACAACGAGCCCAGGGCGAGCAGCCGTTCCCGCTGCCCGACGGCCCGCTGTGTGTTCTTCGAACCGAAGAACAGCCCTTCCAGCAGATGGGCGGCCATCGGGAACCACTCCTGCATGATGTCCGCGAACGACTGCGCGGGCAGCACGAAGAAGCGGGTCGGCTCGGTCACCCGCATCGTGTTGTTGTAGACCTGCGGCACCCGGTCCCCGAGGTACGCCTGCATGGCTCCCCCGTACACCCCGCGCTGCGAGGTGCGGCTGACCTCGACGTCGTCGCCGCCGACCCGGCGGTACAGCACGACCGTGCCCTCGAGCATCACGTAGAAGCAGGTCGCCGGATCGCCCTCGGTGTACACCGGCCCGGCCTCGAACCTCTCCACCCGCCCCTCGCCGCACAGCCGCCCGAGCTGCTCCGGGGAGAGCTTCTCGAACAGGAACAGCGAGCTGATCTCGCCGGGGCTGCACGGCATCAGCTGCCCGCTCATGACTGCTCCAGGTAGCGGTGGACGAGCATCACGGCCATGGCTCCCTCTCCGACGGCGGACGCGACGCGCTTGGCGGACTCGGCGCGCGCGTCGCCCGCCACGAACACGCCGGGGATGTTGGTCTCCAGGTGGTACGGCGGCCGGTCCAGTTCCCAGCCCGCGGGTGGCCGGCCGTCGGGGGTGAGGTCGGGTCCGGCGAGGATGAACCCGTTGTCGTCCCGCAGCACCGTCCCGTCGAGCCAGTCGGTCAGCGGGGCCGCGCCGATGAAGACGAACAGCCACTGGGCGTCGACCAGTTCGGTGTGCCCGCTCTGCGTGTCGCGCAGCGTCAGCTGCTCCAGGTGGCCGTCGCCGTGCGCCGCCTCGACGACCGTACCGGTGCGCACGGAGATGTTGGGCGCGTCGTTGATCTGCTGGATCAGGTAGTAGGACATCGACGCCGACAGGTCCGGCCCGCGCACCAGCAGCGTCACGGACTTGGCGCCCCGGGACAGGTACATCGCCGCCTGGCCCGCCGAGTTGGCGCCGCCGACGATGTACACGTCCTGGCCCTGGCAGGCGGGCGCCTCGGTCAGCGCCGACCCGTAGAAGACGCCGCAGCCGGTCAGGTCCTCGGTGCCCGGCGCCCGGAGCTGCCGGTACGACACGCCGGTCGCCAGGATCACGCTGTGCGCGGCGACCGCCGAGCCGTCGGAGAAGCGCACGACGCGCGCGGCCCCGTTGACCTCCAGTCCCGTGACCTCCCGCGCGCTGAGGATCTCGGCGCCGAACTTGGTGGCCTGACGGCGGGCCCGGTCGGTGAGCTGGGCGCCGGAGACACCGTCGGGGAAGCCGAGGTAGTTCTCGATACGGGAGCTCTGCCCGGCCTGCCCGCCGGTCGCCGAACGCTCCACGAGCACCGTACGCAGGCCCTCGGACGCCCCGTACACGGCGGCCCCGAGCCCGGCCGGTCCGCCGCCGATCACCACGAGGTCGTAGAAGTCGGCCGTCGGTGTCGTCGCCAGTCCGACGTGCGAGGCCAGTTCGGGGGCCTCCGGCTCGACCAGCGGCGTCCCCTCCGGGGTGATCACCAGCGGCAGCCGCTGCCCGTCCGCCCCGGCCGCGGCGAGCAGCCGCCGCCCCTCGGGCTCGTCGGAGGAGTACCAGCGGTACGGCACCTGGTTGCGGGCCAGGAACTCCCGTACCTCCGAGGAGCGCGCCGACCAGCGGTGTCCGACCACCTTCGTGCTGGGCACGGGCCGGTAGTCGCTCGCGCGCCAGGCCGTCAGCAGATCGTCCAGGACCGGGTAGAGCTTCTCCTCGGGCGGGTCCCACGGCTTGAGCAGGTAGTGGTCCAGGTCGACCACGTTGATCGCGTCGATGGCCGCGTTGGTGTCGGCGTACGCGGTCAGCAGCACCCGGCGCGCACCCGGGTACACGTCCAGGGCCTGCTCGAGGAACTCGATGCCGTTCATCTGCGGCATGCGGTAGTCGGCGAGGATCACGGCCACCAGGTCGCCCCGCAGCTTCAACTCCCGCAGCGCCTCCAGCGCGGACTCGCCCGACTCCGCGCGCACGATCCGGTACGAGGCGCCGTAGCGGCGCCTGAGGTCACGGGCGACGGCGCGCGAGACCCCCGGATCGTCGTCGACGGTCAGGATGACGGTCCGCGCTGTCTCGGCGGCCTGTGCCATACGTCTCCCACCCCGGGTGGTCAGGACCGAAGGCGCGGGGAAACGCCGCGCCGGTTTCGGCCATCGTATGTTCGATCGGCCGCGTGCGCCCCGGGAGGGGGGAGGCGGTGCGCTCCCGGCACACATCCGGGCGCGCACGGTCCACGTCCGCGGGCGTCAGCCCTTGCGGGAGCCCAGCACACAGAACTCGTTGCCCTCGGGGTCGGCCAGGGTCACCCAGCTCTGCTCGCCCTGCCCCACGTCCGCGTGCCGGGCGCCCAGGGCCAGCAGCCGCTCGACCTCGGCGCGATGGTCGTCGGGGCGGAAGTCCAGGTGGAGCCGGTTCTTCAGCGTCTTGGCCTCCGGCACCGGGACGAAGAGCAGTCCCGGGACGCGGTCCGGCGCGGGGCGGATCTCGTACTCGTCAGGCGCGTCGTTGACCGTCACCCAGCCGAGGGCCTCGGCCCACCAGCGGCCCAGGGCGGCCGGATCGGCCGCGTCGACGATCACCTGTTCCCATTCCAAGGTCATGCGGGGCAGCGTAGTGAAGACTGGGGTGTGAAGGTTCGCATTTTTTCGACCCAGGGAGGCAGCGGGATGACGGGCCCGATCACGGCAGGCGTCGACGGGACGGACGAGAGCCTCGCGGCGCTCGCCTGGGCGGCGCGGGAGGCCGTCCGGCGGGACCTGGCGCTGCGCGTGGTGCACGCCTGGCGGTTCCAGGCGGCCGCGTCGGCGCAGGTGGCGGACCGCGACGACCAGGAGCGGTGGGTGCGGACCTCGGTCCTGCGGGCCGTCGCGGAGGTCGCCGAACGCCACCCCGGCCTGCCGGTGACCACGGACGTCCTGGAGGGCGACCCGGTCGAGACGCTCGCCGCCGCCGCGGCGCGGGCGGAGATGCTCGTCCTGGGTTCGCGCGGGCACGGCCGGGTCGTCGGGTTCCTGCTCGGATCCGTCGGCCAGCAGGTGATCGCCGGGGCGACCCGCCCGGTCGTGCTCGTCCGCGCCGGGGACAAGGCCACCGAGGAGGTGGCCGGGCACGAGATCGTCGTCGGCCAGCACGGTGGCCCCGAGGACAGCGCGCCCGCCCTGCGGTTCGCCTTCGAGACGGCCGCCGCCCGCGGCGCCACCGTCCGCGCCGTGCGCGCCTGGACGCTCCCGCCGGTGTTCTCCTACAGCCCGGCCTCGCTCAAGCTCCTCGACGACGCCGGCGGCCTGGAGCCGTACGAGAAGAAGGCGCTGGCCGCGGCCCTCGCGCCCTGGCGGGAGCGTTTCCCGGACGTGCCGGTCGTGGAGCACGTGGAGATCGGCAGCGCCGGGCAGGTGCTGCTGTCGGTGTCCGGGCGGGCCCAGCTGATGGTCGTCGGCCGGCGCGCCCACCGCACCGCGGTCGGCGCCCGGATCGGGTCGGTGGCGCACGGCGTCCTGCATCACGCCGACTGCCCGGTCGCCGTCGTCCCGCACGCGTGACTCACTCCGGCACGGTCGGCTCCAGGGTCTCCCGCGCCTTGGGCAGGATCCTCTCGATGTAGTCCTGGACGGCCGTGTCCAGCCCGATGTCGTGCTGCGCCCGCTCCGACAGGTACCAGCGGTGCTCGAGGAGTTCGTGATAGATCTCCGCCGGGTCCATGGAGCCGCGCAGCTCGACGGGCACCGCCCGCACCGTCGGCCGGAACACGTCCCGCACCCACCGGTGCGCCAGCACCTCGGGGCGGGCGGCGAGGGGGTCGCCGGGCGCGTAGTCGTCCTGGGTCGCCATCCAGCTCTCCAGGTCGTTCAGCAGCCGCCTGGCCTGGTTCTCCTCCGTGTCCAGGCCGGTCAGCCGCAGCAGTTGGCGCTGGTGGTGGCCCGCGTCGACGACCTTCGGAACGAAGGTGACGGTGTCGCCGTTGGTGGAGTGCTCGATCTGCATCTCGGCGACGTCGAAGCCGAGGTCGTTGAGCCGGCGGATCCGGCGCTCGATGTAGTGGTACTTGCCCGCCGGGTAGACGGAGGTGCGGGTCAGTTCCTCCCACAGGCCGTGGTAGCGGGCGCAGATCTCCATGCCGAACTCGATCGGGTCCACCGACGGGTGCAGCGCGCCGGAGGCCTCCAGGTCGAGCAGCTCGCCGCTGATGTTCACGCGCGCGAGGTCGAGGTCGTAGTCGCGCTGGCCGTTGCTCAGCTGCGGGTGCAGGTCGCCGGTCTCGGCGTCGACGAGATAGGCGGCGTAGGCGCCCGCGTCGCGGCGGAAGAGCGTGTTGGACAGGGAGCAGTCACCCCACGCGAACCCGGCGAGGTGCAGCCGGACCAGCAGCACCGCGAGGGCGTCCATCAGCCGGTGCATGGTCGCCGGCCGCATGGTCGTCTCGAACATCGACCGGTACGGCATCGAGCCGCCCAGGTGCCGGGTCACCAGCACCGGCTCCAGCGGCTCGCCGGTGCCGTCGGTGCGCCCGGTGACCACGGCCAGCGGGTCGACGGCCGGGATGCCCAGCCGGTCGAGGTCGCGCAGCAGTTCGTACTCGCGCAGCGCCGGGCGCTGCGCGAGCTCCTTGACGGCGATGACCTCGTCGCCGGCGCGGGCATAGCGCACCACGTGCCGGGAGATGCCCCGCGGCAGCGGCACGAGGACCTCTTCGGGCCATTCCTCCAAGGGCACGTGCCACGGCAGCTCCAGCAGGAGGGCCGGGTGCTCCGGGTTGGTGGCGCTGATCTGCAAAGCCATGGCCCGACCTTAGACGGCCCGTTCGCGCGCCCGGTGTGCCGCCTCCCGCACGGAGCCCCGGTGGAGCGGCCCGTGGCCGGGCAGCAGGACGTCGGCCGTCAGTTCCCCGATCACGTCCAGGGACGCCACGGCGCGGGCGCGCTCGTGGTGGAACATGTCGGGCAGCAGCTGCGGCCCCTGGATCCGGGAGGTCGCGTGGCCG
Organism: Streptomyces sp. NPDC052016; assembly: GCF_044548445.1. NCBI lineage: Bacteria > Bacillati > Actinomycetota > Actinomycetes > Kitasatosporales > Streptomycetaceae > Streptomyces > Streptomyces sp. NPDC052016. The sequence goes on along the minus strand of NZ_JBIUBX010000035.1, from coordinate 55,759 downwards.
CTGACCAGCGCGTCCCCCGAGACGACCGCGCCGGCGTCCGGGAGGTGGAAGACGGTGTGGCCGTCGGTGTGGCCGGGGTTTGCACGGGCACGGGCCGGCCGGGCAGGTCCAGCGGACCGGTGGCGACCGGAAAGGGCTCCGGCGCGGTGACCGGATGCTGCTCGGTGCCGCCGGCGCGCAGTACGTGCACCATCCACGGCAGCACACCGGGGCGCCAGGCGTTCCGGAGCACCTCGCGGACGCTCACTTGCTGGAGGAAGTCCCGCCGCGCGTGCGGGACTTCGGCCGGGTGGAGATAGACCGGGGTGCCGTACGCGGCGCGCAGGTGCTCGGCGGAGCCCAGGTGGTCGTTGTGCGCGTGGGTGATCAGTACGGCCGCCACGGCCTCCGGTGAACCGCCCACCTGCGTCAGGGAGTCGAGGAGCTGCCGCCGGTCGGCCGGGTAGCCGGTGTCGATGAGGGTGAGGGCGTCCCCCTCGGTCAGGATCACCCAGTTGGTGTTGCTGCCGTGCACCAGGTAGGTGCCGTCCGCCACTTGCCGTACGTCTGCCCGCATGTCCGTCCCGTGGGGGTGAGGTCCGTGCTCGACGGAGACAGCAAAGCAGATCGGGGCGGGTGCGCCGACGGCGGGGAGGCACGCGTGCGGACCGCGGCGTCGCGGGTCGGGCTCCGCCCTCGGCGAGCGCTCAGCCGGTGACCGTCACGGCCACGATCGTCGCGGCGAGGATCGCGTCCAGCACCAGGCAGAACTCGGCGAAGGGGCGCACGACCACCCGGCCGCTCCGGTAGTGGTGCGCGTCCCAGAGCGCATGCCCGAACAGTCCAGCCGCCACCAGGTAGGCGCCCGCATCGTCACCGGCTCCCAGGGCGAGGGCGGCCGCGCCGCCGAAGGCGAGCAGACCGGCCACCTGCAGGGGCGCCGGCCCGCCCCGCTCACGGAGCGCGGCGGGCCGCAGCCCGTACACCAGCAGGGGCAGGGCCAGGGCGAGCACCACCCAGGTCGGGTCGATGTCGCCGCCGCCCAGGAGTTCGGCGGCGAAGATGACGACGACGGACCCGAAGAACAGGGTCCACGCGGTGGACGGCCTGCCCAGCACCGCGGCGCCGAAGTAGACCAGCGCCGAGGCGGCCAGGGCGGGAGCCACGTCGACGCCCTCGGACATGTCGAAGGCGATCAGCGCGGTCGCCGCGATCGCCGCCCAGGCGGCCCAGTGCCGCACGACGGCGGGACGCCGGGCGTCGGGACGCGGGGCGGTGGACGTCACGTGGTCCGGTGGGTTCGTCATCACCCCAACGTACATACCCCCAAGGGGTATGTAAACGCGGAACGCCGACCCTCCTTTGCGCGCTCGAACGCGCCCCTACTGCACGCCCCGCGGGCGGAACTGGATGCTGATGCGCGGACCTGTGGCACGCGTCGACTTGGGGATGCAGTGCTCCCAGGTCCGCTGGCAGGAGCCGCCCATCACGATCAGGTCGCCGTGTCCCAGGGGACGCCGCACGCTGCCGCCGCCGCCGTGCGCCGGGCGCAGCAGCAGATCGCGGGGCGCGCCCACGGAGAGGATCGCGACCATCGTGTCCTCGCGGGCGCCCCGGCCGATCCGGTCGCCGTGCCAGGCGACGCTGTCGCGGCCGTCGCGGTAGTAGCACAAACCTGCGGTGACGAAAGGCTCGCCCAGTTCGTGGGCGTAGTGGGTGCTCAGCATGTCGCGGGCCTGCTCCAGTACCGGGTGGGGCAGTTCCTCGCCCGGCCCGTAGAAGGCGAGCAGTCGGGGGACGTCCACCGTGTGGTCGTACATCTTCCGGCGCTCGGCCCGCCACGGCACCTCGCTCGCCAGTTGTTCGAAGAGCGTGGCTGATCCGGAGAGCCAGCCCGGCAGCACGTCGATCCAGGCCCCCGAGCCCAGCACGGTCCGGTGGATCCCGTCGAGGGAACCCAGCCGCAGCTCGTCGGTCTGGTCGAAGAGGGAGGCCTGGAGGTGGTGCCTGGTCATGAAGTCAGCCTACTCCGGAATCGAAAACTTGTTCTCTGTGGTCGCCTCGGGCTGGTGCGGGTGTCGCTCCTGGTCGGGTCCGGTGGCCACCGTGGCCGGGTTCAGGGGCCACTCGTGGCCGGGTCCGGTGACCATCGTGGCCGGGTTCGGGGGCCGCTTGTGGCCGAATTCGGTGATCAGTCGTGGCCCGGTTCGGTGATCCCTGCTGGTCTGGGTCTGTGATCGCTTCTGGTCGGGTGGTGATCGGGTCGGGTCTATGTCACAACCCTTTCGATGCATCGATGTATCGGATACATTCCCGCATCGAACGGAGGTGCGGCATGGCGGCGGAGCGGACGGGCGGGCGCGTCACCCGGCGGCGCGAGCACACCCGGGCCAGGCTGCTCGACGCCGCCTTCGAGGTGTTCGCCGCCAAGGGCTTCGGGCGGGTCTCCATCGAGGAGGTCTGCGAGGCGGCCGGCTACAGCCGGGGCGCCTTCTACTCCAACTTCGACAGCCTGGACGAACTCTTCTTCGCGCTCTACCGGCAACGCGCGGACCTGCTCGCACAGCAGGTCGCCGACGCGCTCGCCGGGGACGGCCCGGACCTCGACGTGCCCGCCTCCGTGGACCGGGTCACCGGCGTGCTGCTCCTGGACCTGGACTGGCTGCTGGTGAAGACGGACTTCCTGGTCCACGCCGCCCGCGACCCGGCCGTCGCACAGTCCCTGCTGGAACACCGGGCCAGGCTGCGCGGCGCCATCGCCGACCGGCTCGCCCGCGCCCGCGGCCACACCGCACTTCCCGCCGTACTCGGCGACGCCGACGCCGCCGCCCACGCGGTGGTCGCCGCGTACGACGGGGTCACCACCCAGCTGCTGCTCGACAAGGACGTCGACGGCGCCCGCGCCTGGCTCAAGCAGCTCCTCACCGCGCTGCTCACCGACGGCAGCGGCAACCAGGAATGAAGTCTCCGGGAGAAAGGGCAACGGTCGCCATGGACGCGGACGTCATCGTCGTCGGAGCGGGCCTCGCCGGCCTGGTCGCGGCGCACGAACTCACCAGCAGGGGCAGGCGGGTCGCCCTGGTCGACCAGGAGAACGCCGCCAACCTCGGCGGCCAGGCGTTCTGGTCCTTCGGCGGACTGTTCCTCGTCGACTCGCCCGAGCAGCGACGCCTCGGCATCAAGGACTCCCTCGACCTCGCGTGGAGCGACTGGCAGGGCAGCGCGCGGTTCGACCGGACCGACGACGAGGACTCCTGGGCGGTGCGCTGGGCGCGCGCCTACGTCGAGTGGGCCGCGGGGGAGAAGCGCCGCTGGCTCACCGGACACGGCATCTCCTTCGTGCCCACCGTCGGCTGGGCCGAGCGGGGCGACCTGCGCGCCGACGGGCACGGCAACTCCGTGCCCCGCTTCCACGTCGCCTGGGGCACCGGCACCGGCGTCGTCGAACCCTTCGCCCGGTACGCCAGGCAGGCGGCCCGGGACGGGCTGCTGACCTTCCACCACCGTCACCGGGTCGACGAGCTGGTCGTCGAGAACGGCGCCGCGCGTGGGGTGCGCGGCACGGTCCTCGCGCCCGACGACTCGCCGCGCGGCGTCTCCTCCAACCGCGACCGCGTCGGCGACTTCGAACTGATCGCCCAGGCCGTCGTCGTCACCAGCGGCGGCATCGGCGCCAACCACGAGATGGTCCGCCGGTACTGGCCCGAGCGCCTCGGCACCCCGCCCGCCCAGATGGTCACCGGCGTCCCGGCCTACGTCGACGGCCGCATGCTCGACATCAGCGCCGGGGCGGGCGTCCGGCTGGTCAACCGCGACCGCATGTGGCACTACACCGAGGGCATCCGGAACTGGGACTCCATCTGGCCCGGTCACGGCATCCGCATCCTGCCCGGCCCGTCCTCGATGTGGTTCGACGCCCTCGGCCGCCGCCTGCCCGACCCCTGCCTGCCGGGCTACGACACCCTCAGCACCCTCGAGTACCTGCGCACCGCGCAGGACATCGCGGGACACGACCACTCGTGGTTCGTCCTCACCCGGAAGATCGTCGAGAAGGAGTTCGCGCTGTCGGGCTCCGAGCAGAACCCCGACATCACCGCCAAGGACCGCAAGGCCGTCCTGCGCGACCGTCTCCTCGGCAAGGGCGCCCCCGCACCCGTGCAGGCGTTCCTCGACCACGGCGCGGACTTCGTCGTCGCCGACACCCTGGACCGGCTCGTCGAGAAGATGAACGCCCTGACCGACGAGCCGCTCCTCGACGCGGACGGCCTGCGCCGCCAGATCCGGGCCCGCGACCTCCAGATCGCCAACCCATACGCCAAGGACGCCCAGGTGCAGGGCATCCGCAACGCCCGTCGCTACATCGGCGACCGCCTGGGCCGCGTCGCCACCCCGCACCGCCTCCTCGACCCCGAGGCCGGACCCCTGATCGCCGTCAAACTGCACGTCCTCACCCGCAAGACCCTCGGCGGCATCCAGACCGACCTCGACTCGCGTGCCCTGGGGCTCGACGGACAGCCGATCGAGGGCCTCTACGCGGCGGGCGAGGTGGCCGGCTTCGGCGGCGGGGGCGTCCACGGCTACAACGCCCTCGAGGGCACCTTCCTCGGCGGCTGCCTCTTCTCCGGGCGCGCGGCGGGACGGGCGGCGGCGCGTCAGACGGGCTGATTCCGCGGCCGGGGAGCCTCGCCCAGGGAGCCGGAGGAGTCCGTCCGGAAGAGCCCGACCGGACCGTCCGGAGGAGTCCGTCCGGAAGAGCCCGACCGGACCGTCCGGAGGAGTCCGTCCGGAAGAGCCCGTCCGGCCCGTCCGGAGGAGTTCGACCGGAAGAGCCCGACCGGAAGAGCCGACTCGTCCGCCCGGAACGTGACCGATCCTGCGCCTCAGCCCAGGAGGCGGAGCAGCACCGCCGCGTGACTGTGCTCCGGCTCCTTCGCCGAGGTCAGCAGCGTCACCCGGCCCTCGCGAGCCAACTCGCGCACATGGTCGAGGAGTTCGGCCGCCTCGGGGGCGGACAGCTCCGCCTCGTAGCGGCGGGCGAACTCCTCGTACCCGCCCTCGCCCGCGTGGTACCAGCGGCGCAGCTCCGTCGACGGGGTGAGGCCCTTGGGCCACTCGTCGACCTGCGCGGCGTCCTTGGACAGGCCGCGCGGCCACAGCCGGTCGACCAGGACGCGGACACCGTCGTCCGGCTCGGCGGGATCGTAGACGCGGCGCACGCGGACGCTCACGGGCGGGCCTTCCTCGGGGTGGCGGGTGGTGCCGGGAGCGTACTGCCGCGGGCGGCTCCGTACGGTGGGCGACGCGGCGGAACGTGACCTGATCGAGGGGGAAACCCGTCCGGTCCGTGCGTGGTCCGTGCCTGGTCCGAGCGCGCTCGACAAGCCGCCTTCGTGGAGCGCGCGTGACCCTCCCCGATCCGCATCCCGCGCGTCGAGGCGGCCGAACACCGCCACGGCAACGCCACCACCGTCCTGTTCGAACGCCTGCGGAGCGGATGTCCGGCATGGAGCCCGACGGGCCGCTCCCGACCTGGTCGCACACCCCGGAGAACCCTGACCGGCCTCGTGATCCTGACCAGTTCCTGACACCAGTAGGCCAGGGTCGGCGCATGATCCCGTACCGAACCCGTGCCGCGCTGCTCGCCGCCTCCCTTCTGCTCACCGGATGCGGCGGCGGCGCGGCGGCCTCCTCCGGCCACACGGCCGACGCGACACCACCCTCTCCGACCCCCACGGGCATGGCCGGCACGCCCGCGCCCAAGGTCTCCGCACCGGCGGCCCCGCAGCGCATACCGGGACTCGGGCCGAAGACCCGCGCCGCCGTGCCCGCCACGGCGCGCCAGGTGGTCGTGGTGACGGGACGGGGCCGCAACTCCCCGCTCTCCACGGTCGTCCTGTACCACCGCCTCGCCTCCGGCTGGAAGGCCGGCACCGCCTGGCCCGCCCACAACGCGCTGCGCGGCTGGACCGACCACCACACGGTCGGCGACCTGCGCTCACCCGTCGGCGTCTACGGCCTCACCGACGCCGGCGGCCGGCTGCGCGACCCGGGTACCCGCCTGCCGTACGACCGGTCCGGCGCCTTCACCGCGTCCGGCACCGGATTCGAGGGCGAGCCCCTGGCCGGATCCTTCGACTACGTGATCGCGATCAACTACAACCGTGAGCCCGGCACCTCACCGCTGGACTGGACCCGCCCGCTGGGCGCGAAGCGAGGCGGCGGGATCTGGCTCCACGTCGACCACGGCGGCCCCACCCAAGGCTGCGTCAGCATCGCCGAGGACGCCATGAAGGCGCTGCTGCGTACGCTCGACCCCGCACTCCACCCGGTCGTCGTCATGGGCGACCATGCCTCCCTGGCACGCTGACAGAAGGGGGAACCGCCGCGTGTGCGCACATGTACTGGTCGCCGAGGACGACGCGATGCAGGCCGAACTCATCCGCCGCTCCCTGCTCGCCGAGGGCCACACCGCCACCGTCGTCCACGACGGCTCCGCCGCGCTGGACGCGGTGCGTCGGGACCGGCCCGACCTCGTCGTGCTGGACCTCATGCTGCCCGTCATCGACGGCTTCGGGGTGTGCCGGGTGCTGCGCCAGGGCGATGACATCCCCGTGCTGATGCTGACCGCCCGCGCGGCCGAGGACGACGTCCTGCTCGGCCTGGAACTGGGCGCCGACGACTACATGACCAAGCCCTACAGCCCGCGCGAGCTGATGGCCCGGATCCGCACGGTACTGCGGCGCAGCGGGCGGGCCGCCGGTGACCGGCGGGACGACCCGGTCGTCCGGGCGGCGGGGATCGCCGTCGACCCGGTGCGGCACGAGGTGCGGTGCGACGGCCGGCCCGTGGACTGCACGCCCGCCGAGTTCCAGCTCCTGCTCGCCCTCGTCGGCGAGCCCGAACGGGTCTTCACCAGGCGGCAGTTGCTCCACTGCACCCGCGGCTTCGACCGCTCCTCCACCGAACGGGCCGTCGACGTGCACATCATGAACCTGCGTCGCAAGATCGAGGCCGACCCGCGCAGACCCGTCCGGCTGGTCACCGTGTTCGGCGTCGGCTACAAGCTGAGCGGCGGCCGTGCGTGAACCGCGTCCGCATACCCCTGCGCAAGCGACTGCTGGTCCGGCTGCTGAGCGCGTCCGCCCTCATCGCCGTGTGCTCGGTGGCCGCGACCGCCTGGCTGGCGGTGACCACCACCACCCGCGCGCTGCGGGAGGAACAGGGCCAGGCACTCGCCGACGACATGGACATCCTCGCGCGGCTCAGCGGATACGCGGCCACCCACCCCGACTGGAAGGGCGTCCAGGCCACCGTGCGCGCCCTGTCCGCCCAGACCGGGCGCCGTATCGCCCTGACCACCGCCGACCGCACCCTCCTCGCCGACTCGGCACCGCGCGGCACCTCCCTGCCGCCACGCGCCGCCGCCACCGTCGACCCACTGCGCACCGACACCTTCAGCGAGCGCGGCGCCCAGCTCAGCGGCACCGACCCGCGCGTGGTCGGCCCCTACCGGCTCACGGCGACGGAACGCACCCAGCTTGACGCCCTGGCCAGGAAACGGCAGAGCTGCTTCGCCCGCCACGGCATCGAGACGACCCTCACCCGGACCCCGAGCGGCCGCCCGGTCCTGACCGCCGCGGAGGGCACCACCGAGCCCGGCTACGTGCCCGAACCCTGCGCCGACGGCATGCTCAACACCCCGGCGCCGACGGAGGAGAAGGCCCTGGCCGCGCTCCGGCAGCAGGCCCGCGGCTGCCTCACCCGGCACGGGCTGGACACCGGCGCACCGCTGTCCCCGGCCCTGCTTTTCGTCGGCCTGGACTCCCGCGACCCGGCAGGCGGTTTCGGATACCTCATGAAGGGGGACGCCAAGGCCGTGCGGGCGGCCCAGGCCTGCCTCGACGACGCCCGGCGCACCCAGCTCGACCCGTACGTCGCCCCCGTCGCCGAGCTGTTCCTGGGCGGCGGGGACAACGGCGCGGCACCCCGCTGGGACCTGTCACCGGCCAACAAGACGAAGGTCGTCGGAGCGGCCGGGCTGGTGCTCGCCGTCACCGTCGCCGTGACCGCCGTCGTCGCCACCCGCCTCGTCAGGCCCCTGCGTGCCCTCACCGAGGCCGCCCAGCAGCCGCCCGACCGGCACGCGCGCGTGCCCGTCACCACACGGGACGAGACCGGCATCCTGGCGGAGGCCTTCAACGACCTCGCCGAGCGCCGCGAACGCATCGAGGCCCAGCGCAAGGCCCTGGTCAGCGACGTCGCCCACGAGCTGCGCAGCCCGCTCACCAACATCCGCGGCTGGCTCGAGGTCACTCGCGACGGCCTCGTGGAGCCCGACGCCGAGCTGCTCGCCGCCCTGCACGAGGAGGCGCTGGTCCTCCAGCGGGTCATCGACGACCTGCGCGACCTCGCCGCCGCCGACGCCGGCACCCTGCGCCTGCACCGCGAACCCGTCGCCGCCGACGACCTGCTCGCCCAGGTCACGGCCGCCCACCGCGTCGCCGCCGAGGCCGCCGGCGTCACCCTGCGCACGCGGACCGACGGCACCCCCTGGCTGGACGCCGACCCGGTGCGACTGCGGCAGGCCCTCGGCAACCTGGTCACCAACGCCGTACGCCACACTCCGCCGGGCGGCACGGTCACCCTGACCGCCCGCCGGGAGGACGCCCAGGTCCTCCTCGAGGTCGCCGACACCGGCACCGGCATCGCGGCCGAGGACCTGCCGCACGTCTTCGAACGGTTCTGGCGCGCCGAGAAGTCACGCAGCCGCCGCACCGGGGGCAGCGGCCTGGGCCTGCCGATCGTCCGCCACCTGACGGCCGCCCACGGCGGCACGGCGGACGCCGCGAGCACCCCCGGCGAGGGGAGCGTCTTCACCCTGCGACTGCCCGCCGCGACGCCTCCGCGGGACGGCTGAGACGCGAGGGCTGATTCCGTGCTGATGGTGCGGGTACCCCGTTGGCCTGACTGCGAAGAGGGAGGTCACGCCATGTGCTCGTCGGACGACCTGCCGGTCGCGAGGACCCTGGCCGAGCTGGCCGCTCTGACCGAGCGGGAGCGGGCTCTCTACGTCCGCTGGTCGCGCGGACCCGAGATCGACCTCGGCTCGGTCTCCAGCAGGGACGACCTCACCGGCGTCCGCATGCCCGGCCTGTCCGCCAACCCCCTCGACGTCGAAAACTGGTGGGGCGACCGCTCCCGCACCCTCTGGGTCGCCCGGCGTCTCTACGACTACGCCCACCTCCCGCACGAGAAGGGCCCCGGCGTCCGCCCGTGGGTCCTGACCGGCCGCGAGACCGGCCGCGGCCCCGACAACGAACCCCTCGTCACCGACGCCCGCCCACTGTGCTGGATCGACCCGTCGGTGATCGAGGAGGCCAAGACGGAAGTGGCCCGCCAGGAGGCGCGGTGGGGCCCGCTACGGCGATCGGGCCGGTGACCTGTGGGTGGGTGAGGGTGAGTGGGCGGGCCGGGTCGGCCGGCACGGGCCCGCACTGCTGCGCGCGCCGGGCTCCTGCGGCTGGGGACTTCGGGCGGAAGTGGTGGCGGCCCGGCAGCCGAGGGGGCCGTCGCGGCGGGTGGGCCGGTGGAACGGCGGGGCGGAATCGGTGAGCTTCGGGCGAGGTGGCGAGGTGGCGAGGTGGCGAGGTGGCGAGGTGGCGAGCGGGGGAGCGGGGCGTCGGGGTCAGCGCTGGGCGTGCTGGACGCGACCGGTCCGGTCGGTGCACTGCGGCGCCGGAGGCTCGGCTGCAGGGTGACCTCCACGGCTGCGGGCAGGGGGCGGGGCCGGTCCTGCTGCCGGCCGAGTGGGCTGTCCGGCAGCTGTCGGGCCGGTGTGCGCCGCGCGGTGAGGATGAGCTCCGGTACGGCGCCGAGCTGCCGATGGGCGTAGGGCGGAGGAGGCCGGTCCAGGGGAGGCCGGTCCAGGCGCCGGCGCCGCGTCACTGACGTTCGCCGGAAGGTTTGTGACACCGGCGGTCGCTGGCGCGGGCGGAGGCTCCGTCCGGCGGGTACCCGACCGGGCCGCCGTGGGGAAGAAGGGAAGGGCCGGGAACGCCGGGCGGAATCGGCAGGCCTCCCGGCCCGCGGATCGCCGGCCAGCCCCGGCCCGGGACTGGGGGACTGGTCCCGGGCCGGTACCGCGTTGCCGACGTTCAGACTGCGGCCCCGCGGTCGCAGCTCGCTCGGGGGCGGGTCGAGCGGCCGGGAGCCGGAGCCGCCGACGGCAGAGGTTCGGGCCCGGTGAGGCACGGCCGCGTGCCGTCGGCGGTGCTGGGGAGGGTGCGGGCGGTGTCGCTCTCTCGGGGTGCCGTACCGTCGGCCCGTGCCGGGAAGCCGTCCCCGGTGCGGGGCTGCCGCCCGCGCCGCCGGACCGCGCCCCTTGTTTCCGGGTGAGTGCGCAGGCGGGCGGGTGAGCCCTCGCTCCCGGTTGGGCACGCAGCCCGGGCGGGTGAGCCGCCGTCTCCGGTTGGGTGCGCAGCCGTTCCGGAAGGTGCGCCCAATTACCGAGGGTGCGCCTGTTTCCGGCGGGCGCGCCCCGTTCCCGGTGGGTGCGCCCGTTGCCGGGCGGCCGCGCCCCCGCTTCGAGGCGCCCGTCGTGGTTACGAACTTCGGCGTGCCTTGATGCGTCGCTTGAGGGCGCGGCGTTCCGTCTCACTCGTGCCGCCCCAGACACCGAGGCTCTGATCGGTCTCCAGTGCCCACTCCAGACAGGGTTCCCTCACCGGGCAGCGTCGGCAGATCGCCTTCGCCTGTTCCGTCTGCAGCAGTGCCGGCCCGGAGGTACCGATCGGGAAGAAGAGGTCCGGGTCCTCGTGGCGGCACGCGGCATGCTGTCGCCAGTCGTCCATCGAAGTCACCTGCGATCGAAGTCGTACGTGCTTTTCCGGTTGAGTTGCTCTGCGTTGCTCCCGATCGGGTCACCGGTGGGAACGGAGTGAAACCGCAAGGACGGAACCGCCGTTCACTGCTCCCGCATGCCCCAGGGCGAGCCGTACGCCGTCAGCAGGTCGAGGAAGGGACGGGCGGGGAACGCCTCCGGGCCGAGCACGCCCGAGCCTGACCACGCGCCGGTGGCGAGCAGTTCGAGGGCGACGACCGGGTTGACGGCCGTCTGCCACACCACGGCCTGGCTGCCGTACTCCGCCATCGACCACTGGTTGTCGACCACGTGGTAGAGGTACACCTCGCGCGGCGCGCCGTCCTTCACGCCCCGCACCCACGTGCCCGCGCACGTCTTGCCGTGCATCCGCTCGCCGAGCGTCGCCGGGTCGGGCAGACAGGCGGCCACGACGTCCCGCGGGGAGACCGGCACCGGCCCCGCCGCGCTCGGCACGGTCACGGTGTCGGTGCGGTCGAGCCCCAGCCGGTGCAGCGTCTTCAGCGTCTCGACGAACTCCCGGCCGAGCCCGTACTTGAAGGTGACCCGGCGGGCGTCCACCCAGCGCGGCACCAGCAGCACCTCCTCGTGCTCCACGTTCACGCACTCGACGGGGCCGATGCCCTCCGGGAAGTCGAAGACCTCGGGCTCGCTGAACGGCTCGGTGGTGTACCAGCCGCGTGCGGCCTCGTAGATCACCGGCGGGTTCAGGCACTCCTCGATGGTGGTCCAGATGCTGAAGGAGGGGGCGAAGTCGAAACCGTCCACGGTGAGGTTCGCCCCATCCCGGACCCCGATCTCCCCGATCTCGTCGAAGAGCTCGTCGGCTGCGTACCGGGCGAAGACGTCCGACAGGCCGGGCTCCACGCCCATACCGACCAAGGCCAGCGCGCCCGCCCGCTCCCAGTCGGCGGCCTGCGCGAACTGCGCGTCGCCGAGCTTGACCCCGCACTCCTCGTACGGGCGGTCGGGGTGGGGGCGGGAGAGCGACATCGCCATGTCGACGTAGGTGGCGCCCGCCCTGCGCGCCGCGCCGAACAGCGGCATCACGAAGCGCGGGTCGGTGGCGTTGAGCAGTACGTCGCACCGGTGGTGGGCGAGCAGGCGGGCCACCGCAGCCTCGTCGCCGGCGTCGACGCGCTCGGGGACGAACCGGTCGTCGCCGGCGAGCGCCGCCACCGCCGCGGCCGCGCGGTCCGGGTCGTAGTCGGCGACGACCATCGCCTCGAAGAACGGACGCCGGGCCGCGATCCGGGTGATGGCGGTGCCCACGCCGCCGGCCCCCACGAGCAGTACACGCATGACGGAACTCCCTGTCGAGAAGTCGAGAACCGGAGAGTCGATGAGTCGATGAGTCGGACAGTCGAGAAGTCGTCAGGCCGGGGGAGCCGGCCCGACGGTCAGGTGCGCGCGCCTTGCCGTGGATACAACGCCGTCCGGCCACGTAAGGTCAATGGTGTTGGCATAAGGGTGGGAGAGATCGTGGCGAAACCGGTCGTACCGGAGGAGAAGCGGCGTCGGCGCCGGCCCACCAGGAGCGGCACCGTCCTGTCCGAGCGGCTCATCGTCGAGACCGCGCTGCGGCTGCTGAGCGAGCACGGCAGCGCCGGGCTCAGCGCCCGCCGTCTCGGCCTGGCCCTCGACTGCGATCCCAGCACCCTCTACCGGTACTTCCGGGGCATGGACGACCTGACCCTCGCCATCGGTGACGCGCTGATCGGGCAGGCCCTGCGCGGCTGGGAGCCCACGGGGGAGTGGCGGGCCGATCTGCACGGCATCGGGCTGCGCATCCACGCCGCGTACGTCGCGCACCCGCAGGCCGCCCAGCTGACCACCAGCCGCGTCACCGGCCGGCCCAACGAACTGGCTGCCGACGAAGCCGTTCTGGACGTTCTGCGCACGGCCGGTTTCCCGTTGCCGGACACCGTGCGCATCTACCACGCCTTCATCGACCAGACCCTGGCCTTCGCCGCCCTCGACGCGGCCTCCCTGGCCCTGCCGCGCGCCTCCCAGCGCGCCGACGACGCCATGTGGCGCTCGACGTACGCCCGCCTGCCCGCCACCACCCACCCCCGGATCGCGGAAGCGGCCCCGCTGCTGTCCACGCGCATGGTCACCAGCGCCTATCCGACGGCCCTGGAGATGTTGCTGGACAGCGCGGCGGCACGGCTGGCGGAGCTGGGTGCGGGGAGAGCCTGAATCCGTCGCTGCCTTGCGGCCATTCGCATCTGGTGGGCTGGCCGCGCCGGCCGTCGCTCGCCTCCCCCGTCCCCGTCAGGCGCCCAGCGCCTCGACCGCCGTCGTCGTCACGGCCTCCGCGACCGCCGCCAGTGCGGGGGAGTCCAGCTTCCACTGCTGCCAGTACAGCGGGACGTCCAGGGGCCGATCGGGCGCGAGGGAGACCAGTCGGCCGGAACGCAGCAACGAGCCCGCCTGCACCTCCGGGACCATGCCCCAACCCAGCCCGGCGACGACCGCGTCCAGGAAACCCTCCGAGGTCGGCACGGCGTGCCGTACCGGACCGGCCCCGCCGGAGCTGCGCGGAAGTCCGCGCACGAAGGTGTCCTGGAGGTCGTCGCGCCGATCGAACGTCAACACCGGCGCCCGGGCGAGGGTTTCGTGCAACGGACCGTCACCCAGGTGCCGGGCGACGAAGTCCGGGCCCGCCGCAGCCAGGTACCGCATCCTGCCCAGGGCGTGCACGGAGCACCCGGTCACGGGGTCGGGGGAGGACGTCACCGCGGCCATGACCAGTCCCTCGCGCAGCAACTCCGCGGTGCGCGTCTCGTCCTCCCGGTGGAGCTCGAAACAGAGCTGCGGCTCCCGGGGCACGCGGGTCAGGGCCAGCAGGAACCAGGTGGCGAGGGAGTCCGCGTTCACCGCGACCGTCACGCGGGTCGGCTCCCCGGCTCCGCTCATGCCCAGCTCGGCGCGCGTGTCGCGCTCCAGCCGGGCCAACTGGCGGGCGAACCGCACGACGATCTCCCCGGACTCCGTCGGCCGCACCGGCTTGGTGCGCAGCAACAGCACCCGGCCGGTGCGCTGCTCCAGCGCCTTCACCCGCTGGCTGACCGCCGACGGCGTCACGTGCAGGGCGGCCGCCGCCGCGTCGAAGGTGCCCTCGTCGACGACCGCGAGCAGGGTACGCACCTGGTCGAGAGGGAGGTCCGTCATCACGACTGCTAATGATACGTAAGAATCTTTAGCTGTACCCACGGTGATCGGTTCTCTAGCGTGGTCGCCATGACGCCCGCCCTCACCGCCGCGGCCGCAGGTTTCGGCACCGGTCTCTCGCTCATCGTCGCCATCGGCGCCCAGAACGCCTTCGTCCTGCGCCAGGGCATCCGCCGGGACGCCGTCCTCGCCGTCGTCGGGATCTGCGCGCTGTCGGACGCCCTGCTCATCGCCCTCGGAGTGGCCGGGGTGGGCGCGATCGTGGTGGCCTGGCCGGGTGCGCTGACCGCCGTCGCCTGGATCGGCGGCGCGTTCCTGCTCGGGTACGGGGCCCTCGCCGCCCGCCGGGTGTTCAGGCCGGGCGGCGCCCTGCGGGCGGAGGGCGAGGCCACCGGCTCCCGTCGGCGGGCGGTGCTCACCTGTCTGGCGATGACCTGGCTCAACCCGCACGTCTACCTCGACACCGTCTTCCTGCTCGGCACCGTCGCGGCCGACCGAGGCCCGCTGCGCTGGACCTTCGGCCTGGGGGCCGCGACCGCCAGCCTCTGCTGGTTCGCCGCGCTAGGCTTCGGCGCCCGGCTGCTCGGGAGTTTCCTGACCCGCCCGGCCGCCTGGCGTGTCCTGGACGGGCTCGTCGCCGCCACGATGATCGCCCTCGGCGTCACCCTCGTCGCCGGAGCCTGAGAGGACCGGTCGTCCGAGGCGTGAGACCGCGTGCTCATGGGCGACGTGACATCACAGCGGGTGCTGCGATAGTGACCTCCGACCCGAAAGATGTAACGAGCACACAGGACACCCGTGGACACGAGCGAGAGCAGCACCCCATCCGAGGCGGAGGCCGACCCGGGCGCCCCGGAACGCCCACGCCGCGGCTGGCGCCGCTGGGCGATGGACACCCGCCCCCTGCGCCGGCCCGCCTACCGTCGGCTGTGGTCCTCGACGATCGTCACGGCCGTCGGCAGCCAGCTCACCGCGGTCGCCGTGCCCAAGCAGATCTACGACATCACCGGCTCCTCCGCCTGGGTCGGCTACGCCGGCCTCGCCGGTCTGCTGCCGATGGTGCTGTTCGCGCTGTGGGGCGGCGCGGTCGCCGACACCATGGACCGGCGCAGGCTGCTGCTCGTCACGAACACCGGCATCGCCGTCACCTCGGTGCTGTTCTGGCTCCAGGCCGTCCTCGGACTGGACTCGGTGGCGGTGCTGATGGTGCTGCTCGCCGCCCAGCAGGCGTTCTTCGGACTCAACGCGCCCGCCCGCAACGCCTCCATCGCCCGCCTGGTGCCGGCGGAGGAACTGGCCGCGGCCAACGCCCTCGGTTCCACCGTCATGCAGACCGGCCTGGTCGCCGGGCCGCTGCTGGCGGGCGCCCTCATCCCCGTCATCGGCCTGCCCGAGCTGTACCTCATCGACGCGCTCGCCCTGTGCGTGACGCTGTGGGCCGTCGTCCGGCTGCCCGCGCTGCCGCCGCTCGCCGGTTCGGCCGTCCGCCGCGCCGGGGTGCGGGAGATCGCGGAGGGCTTCCGCTACATCTCCCGCCACAAAGTGCTGCTGCTGTCCTTCCTCGCCGACGTCGTCGCCATGGTCTTCGGCATGCCCCGCGCCCTGTTCCCGCAACTGGCCGCCGAGACCTATGCGCCTTACGGCGAGGGCCTCGCCCTGGGCCTGCTGTTCGCGGCGATCCCCATCGGCGCGGTGGTGGGCGGGCTGTTCTCCGGCACGTTCTCCCGCGCCCGCCGGCACGGGTTGATGGTCATCGGCGCCGTCATCGCCTGGGGCGTGTCCATCACCGGCTTCGGGCTGAGCTCCAGCCTCTGGCTCGCCGTCGTCTTCCTCGCGGCAGCCGGGATCGCCGACATGGTCTCCATGGTCTTCCGCGGAGCGATCCTCCTCTCCGCGGCCACCGACGAGATGCGCGGCCGTATGCAGGGCGTCTTCACGGTCGTCGTCGCGGGCGGACCCCGCCTCGCCGACGTCCTGCACGGCACCGCGGGCGCCGCGTTCGGCCCCCGCGCGGCCGTCGCGGGCGGGGGGCTGCTCGTCGTCGCCCTGATGCTGGGGCTGGCGGCGGCGACACCGGCCCTGCGCCGCTACCGCGTCTGAGGGCCGCCAGGCCGAGGCCGCCCGTCCGTCCCCCCGGCTAGAGAACCCGGCGCCGCTGCGTCCCGTACGACTCCATCAGCTTGCCCCGGGTGATCTCCAGCCGGTGCGCGAGGATCTCGGCCACGATGCGCACCAGCGTCAGCCCGAGCGCGGGATCCTCCTCGCACAGCTTGAGCACCGGCTGCGCCTCGAACTCGTAGGCCCGGACGGGGCTGAAGGCCTCGGCGCCGAAGTCCCACTGGTACGGCGGGAACAGCCAGGACCACCCGAGCAGGTCGCCGGCGCCGAGGCCGGCGACGGTGACCCGCTGCACGGAGGTGACCTGCTGGGTGAGCGAGACGGCGCCGGAGCGGATGACCCAGAACCGGTCGGCCGTGCCGCCCGCCTCGAAGATCCGCGTGTCCTCCGGGAAGGACACCTCCCGGGCGAGGGACATCAGGCGCTGGCGCTGGGGCGGGGGGAGGGCGGTCAGCAGTTTCGTGGCTTTGGTCATGGCGCGGGGCTCCTCGCCGGGGGAGGGGATTCCGGGTCGGTCCGTCCGGAGGGGGTGGTCTCCGGGTATCCCTCTCACCCATTTCAGCCGCTGCGGACGCCCAGAGCACCTCGGCGGACGGGACTTGTGTCAAACGGCAGGAAAAAGCCCTGGCTGGACGGGGGAAGCCAGCCAGGGCCGTTCTAAGGGTGGTGTACGGAGGAGCGTCGTCGACTCCGTCACCACGTATGTATGAACCGTAAACCATTCACGGAGTCCGTGCGTACCTGAAACCCGGCCACGTGACCTGTTTCACTTCGCCGCCCCCGTTCGCTCCGCCGCCGCCCCCGTTTCGCCCCGCCCGCGGGCCGCCTCACTCCGCATCCCGGGTGACGACCCTGATCGTCTCGAAGTCCGGGTCCGCGGGATCGGGCAGGTTCATGCCCGCCTCCTTGCCGGTGCTCAGGTATCGCAGCACGGGCTCGGTCAGGCGTTCGCCGGGGAGTACGGCGGGGATACCGGGCGGATACGGCGTGATCATCTCGGCGGCGACCCGGCCGGCCGCCTTGGACAGCGGCACGTGTTCGGCCGGCCCGAAGAACGCGTCACGGGGCAGCAGCGCCTGGGCCAGCCGCAGTTCGGACGGCGCCGGCACCTCCATCCGCGGGGCGGGCCGCAGGTCCGGCGCCGCGTGCGCCAGGTCCTTGAGGGCGGCGAGCAGCTCCCCGGCCGTCTCCCGGTCGTCGGCGTGGGTGATCTGGGCGCCGATCCGGCGGTGGTCGGACAGGTGCATGTCCGTGGCGCGGTGCTCGCGCAGCCAGTCCGCGGCCTGGAAGCCCGAGATGCCGAGTCCGTCGACGTCGATGACGCCCGGCAGTGGGTCGAAGTCGTCCGCCAGTCCGGGCCCGCAGAGGTCGTTCCGGTCGTTGACGTGCATTCCGTCGATCTGCTCGATGGCGGCCCGAACCTCCGCCGCGAGCTCCAGCGCCCCTCCCATGAGTTCCTCGCCGTGCAGGCACATCTGGCGTCGCCAGCCGTCGAGCCCGGCGTACAGCAGCACCGACGGGCTGGTGGTGCCCAGCAGGTCCGCGCGCATCTTCAGCAGTTCCGCGGGGACGAGATCGCCCTGCAGGTGGAAGACGGACCCCTGTTCCAGTCCGCTGCCCATCTTGTGGATGCTGGTCACGCAGATGTCGGCACCCGCGTCCATCGCCCACGACGGCAGCGCGGGATGGAAGGGCAGGTGAGCCCCCCACGCCTCGTCCACGATCAGCGGGACCGAACGGCGGTGGCAGACCTCGGCGATCGCCCGCAGATCCGCGCAGGCGCCGTACGGCGTCGGGCTCGTGACCAGGGCGCCCTTCGCGTCGGGATGGATCTCGAAGGCCTTCTCGAACTCCTCGGCGGACGGCGGATGCGCCAGGTGCCGTTCCGCGTCCCAGCGCGGCTCGACCCAGACCGGCTCGATTCCGGAGAGGATCAGGCCCGACACCACCGACTTGTGCGCGTCGCGTCCGATCAGCAGCTTCTCGTGCGGACCGGCCACCGACAGCATCGCGGCCTTGACCGACAGGGAACTCCCGCACGTCGAGAAGAACGTGTGGTCGGCGTGGACCGCGTCCGCCATCAGTTCCTCGGCCCGCTCCAGGACACGGCTCCGCGTCAGCCGGTCGTCGAGCCCGCCCGACGCCAGCATGTCACCCAGGAACACCGCGTCCCCCAGCACCGCCCGCACCTCGGGATCGGCGCCGCGAGCCTGCTTGTGCCCCGGCGGTGAGAATCCCAACCGCCCCTGGCGGTGGTAGTCGACGAGAGCTTCCAGTACGGGTGCGCGGGTGTGGTCGACTGTCATGCACACCGGGTTCCCGCGCGTCCGGCGGCCAATCGAGCGGAGGCCGGACGCCCCGGTCGCGGCGGAGCGCTGAGCCGAGCGGGGCGCGCGGCCCACGGCCGCCCGCCGTCGTCGCGGCCTCGTGTGCCTCGTCGTCCACCGCGTCGGGTGCCGACAGACGCGGAGCTGGTCCGGCCCTTGCTGCGGGTGCACGACCGGCCCTTGCTGCGGGTGCTGGTCCGGTCGGTCCTGTGGCGCATGCTGGTCCGGCCCGTGTGGCGCGTGCTGGTCCGACCGTGCGTCACCTACTCGTCCGGCTGTGTGCCGCCTTGCGGGGCCGGCCGTTCGGCCTGTGCGCGTCCGGCTGTTCGGCGGGTGCGCGCTGTCGCGTCCGTGTAGGGGCCCGTCGTGTGCGGGGGCCGGGCGTTCCGTCGCGTTCGGTGGGCCGGCGGGGGAGCGCCCCGCCGCCGTCGCGTTCGGCCGTGCGCGGTTCGCGTTCGTCCGGCCGTCCTCGCGTCCGCGCGCCCGCGGAGGGCGAGCGCGCCCGAGCCCGTCATCAGGGCTCGGGCGCCGCGCGATCCGGCCTCACGGTTCGGCCGGGTGGTGGCCCGGCGTCAGGATCTCGTCCACGACGTCGAGAACCGCCTCGTAGGACAGGGCCCGCACGTGCGCGTCACGCGCCGCGTCCGGGTCGGTCCGCCCCAGTTCCTCGCTCCGGGTCCGCCAGGTGCGCAGTTCCTCGCGCGCGCAGGCCCTGGCGCGCTGGATGCGGCGCAGCAGTTCGTCCGAGTCCACGACATCCGTCATGCACTCCGCGTACCCCCGCGAGACGGGACGATGACACGCGAAGAGGCCGTGCGCGGAAGGTTTGGCCAGGCCCACGAGGGCCAGCCGAAGAGAGAGGGGCCGCGCCGCCCGGCAGGGAGAGGGCCGGGTGCGGCCGCCCAGCCGGACGCGGTCGGGCCGGACCGCCGGCCGCCATCGGTGCAGCGCTACTTCACAGGCTCAGGGACCGATCGGTCACGCGGCGAACCACAGAACCACAGGCCCGCCCGCCGGCCCGTCGACCCGTCGATCAGCAGCGCAGGGAGCGAAAGGATGCCTGGCAACCACACGACCGACCACCGCGCGGACGCAACGGACGGCCCGGTCGGCCGCACAGGACAGCGACCGTGCCGCCCGTCCGACGTCCGGGCCGCCATACGGCGCGCGGTCGCCGGACGCAGCGGGACCACCGGCCGTCCGTACGACGAGGAGGCCCTCTCCGACGCCCTGCTCGTCGCCTCCGAGCTCACCACCAACGCCATCCTCCACGGCGGCGGCGTCACCGGCTTCGACGTCGACGTCGAGGAACAGGCCGTGCGGGTCTCGGTCAGCGACCGCAGCGACCGCATGCCGGTGGCCTCCGACCCGTTCGACGAGGCCGGGCGGCGCCGCACCGGCGGACGCGGCTGGCCGATCGTGTGCCGGCTGGCCCGGGACGTCCGGGTGTCCGACCTGCCGGCCGGCGGCAAGCGCATCACCGCCGTCGTGCCGGTCTTCTGAGCGGCGCGCGTCGCGTGCACCGCACGCGGGCGTGGCCCCGATGTCCTGTCCGTGATCCACGGTGCAGGGCAGGCCGTCGGTGGGTTCGGCTGCCGGGGAAGCCGAATGTCCTGTGCGCGACGAGGTCGAGCGACTCGTGCACGAGGGGCGTTCCGTGGTTCCTCCGCGTCGGCCGAACGGCCCGGCGCGCGAGGGGAGTTCTCGTCGGGGATGTCGGCGGAGAGGGCCCGGCGGACGGCCGGGAACGCCGACGGGGCGGCGCACGCCGACCCGGTGTCGGAGTACACCGCCCGGGGGCGGGACGAGGTGCGGGAGGCGGCCCGCGCGGTCATGGCGGCTACTTCGGGTCGCGGTTGAACGTCGAGGTCGACCAGAAGTAACCGAGGACCGCGAGCCCCAGGCACCAGACGACGGCGAACCACCCGTTGTGGCCGATCCCGGTGCCGAGCAGCAGGCCCCGCAGGGTTTCGATGGCGGGCGTGAACGGCTGGTACTCGGCGATCGGCTGGAACCAGCCGGGCATGGACTCGACCGGGGTGAAGGCGCTGGACAGGAGCGGCAGCAGGATCAGGGGCATCGCGTTGTTGCTGGCGGCCTCGGCGTTCGGGCTGATCAGGCCCATACCGACCGCGATCCAGGTGAGCGCCAGGGCGAAGAGCACGAGCAGCCCGAACGCCGCCAGCCACTCCAGGGCGGTGGCGTCCGTGGACCGGAAGCCGATGGCCACGCCGACGGCGCCCACCAGGACCACGCTCACGACCGACTGCAGCACACTGCCGACGACGTGCCCGACGAGCACCGAAGGGCGGTGGATCGCCATCGTGCGGAAGCGGGCGATGATGCCCTCGCTCATGTCGTTGGAGACGGACACCGCGGTGCCGATCACGGTGCTGCCGATGGTCATCAGCAGCAGGCCAGGGACGACGTACGCGATGTACGCGGAGCGGTCCGGACCGCCGCCGCCGATGCCGGCGCTCATCGCGTCGCCGAAGATGTAGACGAAGAGCAACAGCAGCATGATCGGTGTGAGCAGCAGGTTCAGGGTGAGGGACGGATAGCGCCGCGCGTGCAGGAGGTTGCGGCGCAACATCGTGGCCGAGTCGCGAACGGCGAGGGGGAGGGAGCTCATCGGACGGTCTCCTCGGTCAGGTCGGGAACGTCGGCTGGGCCGGTCAGGGCGAAGAACACGTCGTCCAGGTCCGGGGTCTGCACGGACAGCTCGTCGGCCTCGATGCCGGCGGCGTCGAGCCAGTCGAGGACGGCGCGCAGCTCGCGCTGACTGCCGCCGCTGGGGATCTGCAGCGCCAGCGCCTCGTCGTCCCGGGTGACCTCGCGCAGAGCGGAGGCGGCGGCCTGGTAAGCGGCCGGGTCGGAGAAGCGCAGCCGCACGTGTCCGCCGGGGATGAGCCGCTTGAGCTCCTCCGCGCTGCCCTCGGCGGCGATCTTGCCGCCGTTGAGCACCGCGATGCGGTCGGCGAGCTGGTCGGCCTCGTCCAGGTACTGGGTGGTGAGGAAGACGGTCACCCCGTCGGCGACCAGCTCGCGGATGATCTGCCACATGGTGTGGCGTGAGCGCGGGTCGAGGCCGGTGGTCGGCTCGTCGAGGAAGATGATGCGCGGGTCGCCGACCAGGGTCATGGCGATGTCGAGGCGGCGCTTCATGCCGCCCGAGTAGGTGGAGGCGGGCTTCTTCGCCGCCTCGGTGAGGTCGAAGCGCTCCAGCAGCTCGGCGGCGGTGCGGCGCCCCTCGCCGCGGGAGAGGTGGTGCAGGTCGGCCATGAGGAGCATGTTCTCCTCGCCGGTGATCAGGCCGTCGACGGCGGAGAACTGGCCGGTGACGCCGATCGCGGCCCGCACCGCCTGCGGGTCGGCGGCGAGGTCGTGGCCACCGATGTGGATGCCACCGGTGCCCGGATCGGCGGAGATCAGGGTGGAGAGGATCTTCACGGCGGTGGTCTTGCCGGCGCCGTTCGGGCCGAGCAGGGAGAAGATCGTTCCCGCGGGGACGGCCAGGTCGACGCCGTCGAGCACGACCTTGTCGCCGTAGGACTTGCGCAGCCCGTTCGCCGCGATGGCCAGGTTCGTCATGACGGGTGCTCCTCAGAGGCTGCGGGCGGAGATGTCGCCGTAGGCGGTGGTCGCGTGGATGTTCAGGCCGGCGGCGGCACCGTCGGTGTTCGTGAGCGCGTTGTGGATCCGGCCGTAGGTGGTGCCGGCGTCCAGGGATGCGGAGACCCCGTGGGCGGCGCCGACCGAGATCTCGCCGTGCTCGGTGCGCAGTTCGACCGTGCCGCGCACGGCCTCGGCGATCCGGATGTCGCCCTTCTGGGTGCCGATCTGCGCGGGACCGCCCAGGCGGCCGACCGAGATGTCGCCGGCGAGGAGGGTGAGGCGGGCGCTCGCGGTCTCGTCGAGCTTGACCGAGCCCTGCGCGGCCTCGAAGGCGACGTCTCCGAGGCGTCCCACACCACGGAACTCGGCGTCCGCCGCCTTGGCCTCGACGCGGGAGCCGGCGGGAAGCTGGACCGTGACCTCGAGGGATCCGGAGCTGCCGAGGATCCGGTTCTTCGCCGCCGGCACCTGGATCCGCAGGACGCCGTCGCCGTATGCGACCTCCGTCTGCTCCGCCGCCTTCACGTCGCGGCTCTTGGAGGCGTCCGCGGGGAGGATCTCGACCGTGGTGTCGGCCCGGTCGGCGGAGATGAACCGGACGCGCCCCGCCGGGATGTCCAGGACGGCGGTGATGGGGGCGGAGGTGTCGAACTTCTGCATCGTGCGCTCCTTCTTCTGCTGCGTGCGGTGCTTGGCGCCGGGCGTTTCCGACATGAGAAACGCTACGTTGCATTCATGGATCCGGCAACGCACTCGTTGCATGTGATCAATGTAGATGCAGGTCAAAGCTACTAATTCATTGCAATAGGCCTGAAGGGTAATGCAACACCGTGCGAGAGTTCGTTGCAATGAAATGAGGGCGAACGCTACGCTGGGGGCATCACGCCCCACGAAGGAGACCGCGATGCCGGGAGGCAGGCTCACCCAGCAGGAACGCCAGCAGATCGCCCTGGGACTGGCCGACGGCCTGGCCTACGCGGAGATCGCCAGACGCCTCGAACGCCCGACCTCGACCATCACGCGTGAGGTGATGCGCAACGGCGGCCCCACCGCCTACCGCGCCGACCTCGCCCACCGCGCCACCGAACACCGCGCCCACCGGCGCAGGCCGGCCGCGCCCCGGGGGCCGGAGGTGCCCCCGCAGGCGCACGGACGCGACGCCGAGGCCGTGCGCGAGTACGAGGAGGCGCTGACCACCGTCTTCATGCAGTCGGGCACGCCCAAGATGATGGCCCGGGTGCTGGCCTGCCTCTGCATCAGCGACGCGGGCAGCCTCACCGCCGCCGAACTCGTCCAGCGCCTCCAGGTCAGCCCGGCGTCCATCTCCAAGGCGGTCGCCTTCCTCGAGAGCCAGGGCCTCGTCCGCCGGGAACGCGACGAACGCCGCCGCGAGCGCTACGTCGTCGACGACGACGTCTGGTACCAGTCGATGATGGCCAGCGCCCGGGCCATCGCCCGGATAGTCGACACCGCACGGCAGGGCGTGGGCATCCTCGGCCCCGCGTCCCCGGCCGGCGCCCGCCTCGAGAACATCGCCCGCTTTCTCGACTTCGTCTCCGAGAGCACCGCCCGCGCCGCGGACCAGGCCCGCGCGGTCCTCCACACGAAACCCGGAACGACCGGAACGACGGGCGGGACCGCAATGACGGGCGGGACCGCAACGACGGGCGCGACCGGAACGACCTCGGACGGGACCGCCAGGCCCATTCCAGACCGCGAATAGACCGCCGCCTCGACGGTCACGGTCAGGGATCCCCGCGCCGTCCGCCGCGGTGCAGGGGTGGGCACGGCCCGGGCCGGCCCCAATCGGGCACGCCGGGGTCGGCCCCAGCCGGGTTCGGGCGTCCACGCATGCGCGTCCAGTACGTCACCACGTCCTCGGGGGCGACACCCGGCCCCCTCGGGCCGTCGTCGCCGCTTTTCAGCCATCCCGACGGCCTCCCGGTGCGGCGTCGGAAACGCGTGTCCGACGGGCGGAGTTTGTTCCTCCGGGGTCAGGGCAGACGGAGGTTCGTGCTTCGGACCGGAGGCGCGCCAGCGGGAGCGGCATGGCTGCTCCGGGGCGCTCTCTGCGCCCCGGACGACAGCGGCCCTCCCGTGGTCAATCCCTGAAACGACCGTTCAGGAGCGAATCCGCATGCTCATCGACATGTCGACAAGCCGACCTGCTACGCCTGCCGTCACCACCGCGCAGTCACGTCGGACCCACGACGACGCTCCCGACACCGCACGTCAATTCGCCCGCCTCGCCTCCATGGAGGAAGGACCCGAGCGGGACGCCGTGCGCGACGAGATCGTCACGGCCTGGCTGCCCATGGCCCACCGGATCGCCGGGCGGTTCCGCGACCGCGGCGAGGCGATCGAGGACCTCCGGCAGGTGGCGGCACTCGGCCTGGTGAAGGCCGTCGACCGCTTCGACCCCGAACGCGGCGCCTTCGAGAGCTACGCCGTCCCCACCATCACCGGCGAGATCAAGCGGCACTTCCGCGACCGGATGTGGGCCCTGCGCGTGCCCCGCCGGGTGCAGGAACTGCGCAACAAGGTGCGGCTCGCCCGCCGCGAGCTCACCCAGAACCCGGGTGCGCCCGAGCCCTCCGTCGCCGACATCGCCGCCCACACGGGGCTCACCGAGGAGGAGGTCGGCGCGGGACTGGAGGCGCTGGAGAGCTTCAGCACGCTGTCGCTGGACGCCGAACTCCCGGCCGGAGACGACGGGTACAGCCTCGTCGACACCCTCGGCGGCCCCGACGCCTCCTACGACATCGTGGTCGACCGCGAGTCCGCCAAGGAGAGCCTGCGCCGTCTGCCGGAGCGGGAGCGGGCCATTCTCTACATGCGCTTCTTCGAGGACATGACCCAGAGCCGTATCGCCGACCGCCTGGGCATCTCCCAGATGCACGTCTCGCGCCTCATCAGCCGCAGCTGCGCCCAGGTGAGGGAGGAGGCCCTCGGCCGCCAGGACGGTCGCGGCTGAGCCCGCACCCGCACCGCCGTACCGCGCACCCCGTCGTTCGTCCACCCGTTCGTCACGGAAGAGGAGCACCCCGAATGCTGATGCCCCACCCCGCCGTCCTGCGCAAGCTCGTCGACGAGTACGAGGCCGCGACGGCGGGCGGATCCGCCGAGGCGAAGAACGCCCGGGCGCAGGATCTCGCCTACACGCTGTGCGTCTCCACCGGGACGCGCGACGTCACCCTCGCCCTGGAGGCCGCCCGCCGCTGGCTCGCCGCGGCGGCCGAGGCGGACGCGGCGGCAAGGCCGCGCACCGACGACGGGCCCCACGTGTACGCGTGAGCGGCCCGGCCGGGCGCCCCTCGGCGGTGGACCACCGCCGAGGGGCGCCCGGCGTGTGACCGGGGGGTGTCGTCGCGCAGAGCAGTCGCCCCACCGCCGAGTGTGTGCGAGGCAACCCGGGGCATCCGGATTCCGGGACTCTTCAGGGGAGGTCGAGATGAACGCGAGTGTCCTGGCGAGCAACGGCAGGACCCAGGCCGAGCGCGCGGCGCGGGGGTCGGGTACCAGGTGGGCGGCCAAGGCGGGACTGACCGCGCGGGGTGTCATCTACCTGCTGGTCGGCGCGCTGGCCCTGCAGATCGCCTTCGGCGACGACAAGAAGCAGCAGGCCGACCGTCAGGGCGCCCTCGCCGAACTGTCCGGGAAGCCCTTCGGCTCCGTGTTGCTGTGGGCCCTAGGCATCGGCCTGGTCGGCATGGCGCTGTGGCGCCTGTCGGAGGTGGTCTTCGGCTCGGTCGGGCCCGACGGCCGGAAGGCGAAGAAGAGGCTGCTGGCGCTCGCCCGGTGCGTGTTCTACTCGTTCGTCGCCTACTCCGTCCTCGCGTTCGCCGCGGGGTCGGGCAGCGGAGGCGGTTCCAGCGACGAGCAGTCCCGGGACGTCACCGCCCGCCTGCTGGAGGTCTCCGGGGGGCAGTGGATCGTCGGAGCGGCAGGCGCCGGCGTCGTGGTCGCGGGCGTCTGGATCGGGGCGCGGGCCCTGATGCGCGCCTTCCGGGACAAGATGCGGATGGGGCAGATGTCGCGGCGCGTCCGCCGCCTGGTGGACGTCACCGGCGTGGTCGGCGGCGCGGCGCGCGGCCTGGTGTTCGCCGCCGCGGGCTCCTTCGCGATACGTGCCGCGGTCGACTACGAGCCCGACGAGGCGAAGGGGCTGGACGACACCCTTCGCTCGTTCGCCGGCACCCCGGTGGGGCCGGGCCTGCTGGCCTGCGTGGCGGCGGGGCTCGTGCTCTTCGGACTGTTCTCGTTCGCCATGGCCCGCTGGCGCAAGGTCTGAACGTCCGGCTCCGGGGGAACCCGGGGGAAATGAACGAATCCGAGTTCCCGCCGGACGGACGACCCGTGGACATGTACCTCGACCTCCTCCGCGTCCGCATGGACAGCGAGGACTTCGAGATGCTGCTCAAGGTCGTCGCGCCCGCGCTGCGCGCACTGGACGAACAACCTTCCGAGACCCTCGACTTCGCGCTGGATCCGCGGGACACCGAGGACCTGCCCCAGGAGATCCGCGACGAGGCCGCGCTGGTCATCGCCACGGCGGTCACCGGCCGGCTGGACAACCAGCTGGTGGAGATCCACGTCGACGGCACCGGCCCGGTCCGGGTCGTCACCGACGCGGTCACCGCCTCCGACCCCGTCCGGCTCGCCGAGATCGCCGGCTGCATCCGCCGCCGCCAGAGCGACACCGAGGAACTGCGCGGCATCGCCGCGGCCAGCGGCCTGCCCACGGACTTCTGACCGCGGGCGGGCCGCCCCGCGGACGAGCCGCCCCGCGGGCGACTGCCCAAGGGCGGAGCGCCCAAGGGGGCGGAGTGCCCGACGGGCGGAGTGCCCTGCGGGTTGCTGCTCAATGGGGGTCTCTCCGGGGGCTTCCTCTTCGTCAGGCAGTTCTAGTCATATGTCGGCGCCCAGGGCAGACTGCCAGGCGCCGCAGGTGGGCCCTTTGGGGCAGGCGACTCCGGGGGCGGTTCGCCTTCACGCAGGCGGTCTCGTTCGTGGCCCGGTTCCCGCGGCGGGTCGGGCTGTCAGGCCGCGCCGGTAGGCCCCATGGGTGGGCTGTATTCCGGGGCGGGTCGCCCTTCCCGCAGGCGGGCCGGTTCGTGGCCCGGTTCCCGCGTGCTGGCCTCCGCCGAGGCCAGCGCCCGTCCAGGCCCCGCGCCCGTACATACCCCGCGACCGTCCAGGCTCCGCACCTGTCCAGACCCCGGTCGAAGCCCCGCCCCCGCCCAACCGCCGCCCAACCCCACCCAAACTCACGCTCACGCCCCCGGGCGGGTCACCGGTACCCCCAGTGGGCGGGCCAGGCCGATCACTGCCTCGTCCAGGCGTTGGAGGTGGCGCAGGACCCGGTCGGTGACCCGGCCGTAGCGCGGGGTGCCGGGCTCGCCGGCTTCGAGCAGCGAGGCGATGCTCGGGCTGGTCCGCACCTCGGCGGTGCTGTCCTCGTCCGCGACGCGGGCGGCGATCGCGTCGATGTTGTGCCGGATGCGCTGCCCGGCCTTGCGCAGCCCCGGGTCCGCCGCGATCGAGGGATGGGTGGGCAGCAGCTCGGCCGTGGCCGCGAGGGTCCGGGCGTGGTACGCGCAGGTCTCCAGCAGGGCGACGACGTACCGCGCGGTGTCCCGGCGCGTCCGCAGCGGTGTGACCGGATGCGTCAGCGGCTGGGTGGCCGCCCGCAGGTCGTCCAGCGCCTGGTCCAGGTCCCGGGCCCGGTCCAGCAGATCGGTCGGCGGCCCCCCGCTGAGCTGGTCGACGGCGGCCTCCGTCACGTCGGTCAGCCGGTCCAGGACGGTCGTCAGCAGGTCGTTCGTCCGCCGGTCGGTCTGCACCGGCAGCACCAGCACCGCCGCCACCACTCCGCAGGCCGCCCCGAGCGCCGTCTCCTGGACCCGCAGCACCAGCACCGACAGGCTGTAGGTGTGCAGCAGCGTGTAGAGCACGCCCAGCGCCGCGGTGACGAAGAACGACATCAGCGTGTACGACAGCGGCGCCGTGTAGAACATCGCGAACACGCACAGCAGGACCACCGCGAACGCCGTCCACGTGTGGTGGCCGACCGCCCCCGCGAGCCCGATCCCCGCGATCACCCCGAGCACGGTCCCCAGCAGCCGCCGGTAGCCCTTGACCAGGATCTCCCCGGTCGAGGCGGTGTTGAGGAACACGATCCAGCAGGTCAGCACCGCCCAGTACCAGCGGTGTGCGGAGATCAGCTCGCCGCCGACGATGGCCAGCGAGGAGCCGACGGCGACCTGCACGGCCGCCCGGGTCGTCGGCCGGCGCAGCCCGGTGGCCTCCTCCCTCGCCGCCTCCTCGCCGCCGATGGCCGCGTCCTCCGCGTCCAGCTCCTCGCGGGAGCGGGCCGTCTCGGGGCTGTCGTCGGACTCGTCCTGCGGCCCGTCGAGCGCGACCCGCAGCCCCAGCACGGCCCGCGACGCCTCGCCGACGCCCCGGAAGACGTCCTGCACGGCCGGTGAGGCGCTCGGCAGGTTCTCCTCCTCGCGGTACCCGAGCAGCCGGTTGCGCACCTGCGCCAGTCCCGTGCCGTCGGCGACCGGATGGCGGACGAGCAGCCGCAGCGCCCGCAGGTCGCGGCGCAGCACGTCCGTCGCCTCGTCCCGCACCGGCAGCCGCCCGCTGTCGGGGACCGGCGCACCGGGCAGGTGCAGGGTCAGGGTGTCCGCCCGTTCGGTGCTGCGTGCGGTGAGCAGCAGCAGGCCCAGCCTTTCCGCGGCGATCTCCGCGTCGGCGATCCGGCGCTGCAGCAGGTGGGCGGTCGCCTCGTCGCGGGTGCCCTCCTCCAGCCGGCTCTGGATCATCATGGCGGTCTCGTGCAGCCGGGCGGTGCCCTCGCGCACGTGCTGCAGGGCCTTGCCCACGTCGTCCGGACCCGCGTCGAGCAGTTCGAGCTGCGCGTCCAGCAGCTGCGCCAGCCGCGCTCGGAAGGCCTGCCGCAGCCGCTCGAGAAGCCCCGCCGGCGTCTGCGGCACCAGCACGAACCGTGCCGTCGCGCTGCACACGAACGCGACCGCGATCGCGCCCCAGAAACCGGGCAGGCCGGCCGTCGTGACGCCGACGAACAGGGACAGGAAGTAGACCTGGAAGGCGACCAGGCCGAGCGCGGTGCCCCGGTCCCCGAACCGGCGGCCGTACACCGCGCAGAAGATGAGGACGACGAAGAAGGCGTCCCCCACCACCACCCGGGTGCTCAGCAGCGCCGCAAGTGACACGGAGGCCAGGGCGACGGGCAGCCCGAGCGCCAGGGTGACGGCCTGCGCCCCGCGCTGCTTCTCCCGGACGGCGAACGTGCCGACCATCGCCGCGATGGCCCCCGCGACGAGGTGCTTCACGTCGGCGCCCAGCAGAGAGAGCACGGCCAGCGTCAGCGAGATGGCACCGACCGTCCGCAGCCCGGCCGTCAGCCGCAGCAGCCCGGGATCGGAGGCCACGATCCGAACCCGCAACCCCGTCCAGAAGGACCGATCCGCCGCCTTCACGCGTCCGTACTCTCTCCCGCTCGCTCGAACCCCGGCGCACCCCGCACCCGGGTCCGCAGTCCTTGCTCACTCGGCCCCGGGTCCGTGGGCTTCGCTCACCAGCTCACGGATCCGCAGCCCTCGATCACCCGCACCCGGCTCCCGTGGGCTCCGCTCACCCGCACCCGGGTCCGCAGCCCTCGCTCACCCGGCCCCGGGCTCCGTGCCCGCCACGTGCGCCCGCACCTGCTCCTCCGTCAGGTACCTGTCGGTGTACTCGAAGTCCTTCAGCTTGGCGGGCCGGCGGGACT
The DNA here is from genome assembly GCF_044548445.1 of Streptomyces sp. NPDC052016. Taxonomy (NCBI): domain Bacteria; kingdom Bacillati; phylum Actinomycetota; class Actinomycetes; order Kitasatosporales; family Streptomycetaceae; genus Streptomyces; species Streptomyces sp. NPDC052016. Next base: position 25,869 of record NZ_JBIUBX010000035.1, on the reverse strand, counting down.
GGAACCCGGTGCGGACGAAATCGTCACCGGCGAGCGCGTTCAGCGTCCAGTTCGTCAGCACCCGCGCCTTCGCCACGTTGGTGCGCAGCGCCGACCAGTGGTAGCCGCGGGCCACCGCCTGGGCGGGCAGCCCCCGCAGTTCGATGCCGAGCGGCTTGGAGACGGCGTCGGTCCCGCCCAGGTCGACGACCAGACCGAGGTCCTTGTGCCGGTACGGCCGCATCGCCTGACCGCGCAGCGTCGCCATGACGTTGTCGGCCACGACCTTGCCCTGCCGCATCGCGTGCTGAGCGGTCGGCGGGCAGACCGCGTCGCCGCCCTTGGCCTCGTCGGGCACCGCGGCGGCGTCCCCGAGCGCGAACACCCCGTCGTGACCGGGCAGGCACATCTCCGAGGTGACGGCCAGCCTCCCGCGGACCGTCTCCGCGCCGAGGGTGCCGATGAGCGGGCTGGCGACGACGCCCGCGGTCCAGATCAGCGTGTGGGTCGGGATCACCCGCCCGTCGGTGAAGGTGACCTCCTCCGGCTCGGCCTTGGCGACGGACGTCCCCAGCGAGATGTCGATCCCGCGCCTGCGCAGCACCTCCTGGGCGCTGCGGCCGAGCTTGTCGCCCAGCTCGGGCATCAGCTTGGGGGCGATGTCGATGAGGTGCCACTTGATCAGGCCCGGGTCCAGCCGGGGGTAGCGCTTGACCGCGTTGTGCGTGAGCAGTTGCAGACAGGCGGCGGTCTCCGTGCCCGCGTAGCCGCCGCCGACGACCACGAACTGCAGCCGGGAGGCCCGCTCGGCGGGGTCCTGGCTGGCGTCGGCGAGGTCGAGCTGGGTGATGACGTGGTCGCGGATGTAGGCGGCCTCGGCGAGCGTCTTCATCCCGAAGGCGTTGTCGACCAGCCCCGGGATGTCGAAGGTTCGCGTGACGCTGCCGGGAGCCAGCACGATGTAGTCGTACGGCTCGTTCACGAACCGGTCGGTGATGGTGCGGATCACGCAGACCTTCGACCGAAGGTCCACGCCGATGGCGCCGCCCGGGATGATCCGGGTGCGGTACTTCTTGCTGCGGCGCAGCGAGAGGGCGATCGACTGGGGCGTCAGCACGCCGGAGGCGACCTGCGGCAGCAGCGGCAGATAGAGCTGGTAGCTGAACGGCGTCACCAGGGTGACGTCGGCCTCGTCCGGGGCGAGCCTGCGTTCCAGACGCCGAACGCACCCCACTCCCGCGAAGCCCGCGCCCACCACCAGGATCCTGGGTCGTGTCACGATGTCCATCCCTTTCTGCGGCTCCAGGCGGTCTGCTCGACATGATGCGCGTGCCCGCCGGGCGGCACCGTCGCACCTGACCGATGCCGTCGATCCCATCGATCCCACCGCGACCGGAGTGGTTCCGCCAGCCGGGCGGCGCATGCAGACGAACGTTTCTCCTGAGGCCACCGACGTACCCGTGGAAGGGCCCGTGTACGCCCGGGCACTTCGGGTAGCTCGACGTACATGACAAGTGTGGTGGCCGGAGGGTAGTGACGTGGGGTGGGCGCGGGGCACCGACGATGGCCGGCGGGAGAGCCGGGAGGCGACGGCCCGGCGGGTCGTCGACGCGGTGGAGAGCCTGGTGGCCTGCTGGCTCGCGGCGGCCGAGGAGACCACGCCGCGGCTGCCCGACCGGCAGCTGGTCGCCCTCAGAACGATCCGGCGCCGCCCGGAGCTCAACCTGACCGCTCTGGCCGAGCATCTCGGCATCGGTCTGCCCACCGCCAGCCGCCTGTGCGACCGGCTGGAGGCGGCGGGTCTGCTCGAGCGGAGCGTGCACCCGCGCAACCGGCGCGAGGTGCAGCTCGTGCTGACCGCCTACGGCAGGCGTGTCCTCGTGGACGTCAACGACCGGCGCGTCCGGCGGCTGGCCTCCGTGTTCGAGGGCATGACGCCGGCGCAGCGCACGGCGCTGGAGCACGGGCTGTCCGCCTTCCGGCAGGCGCACGCCGCCGGCACCGATGACTGACGGTAGTTCAGTTCCCCGGCGTGAGGCGGGCCGTCCGGCTGTCGATGTGACACAGCAGCAGACAGACGTCGTCGTCACGCTCGGAGTCGCTGAGCATCGGGTCCAGGATCCGCTCCGCCGAACCGTCGAGGTCCGCGTCCAGCTCCTCGGTGCGGAACGCGCCGAGCGCCGTCGCGAGCCGCGCGATCCCCGGGTCTATGCCCTGGGCGCGCCGCTCGACCAGACCGTCCGTGTACAGCGCCAGCGTCGAACCCGGCTCCAGGGGCACCGTGTGGTCGGCGATCTCCTGGCGCAGCGGGATGCCGAGCATCGCGCCCGGCTTGGCGTCCAGCGTGCGCACCCGCCCGTCGGGGTCCCGCAGCACGGGCGGCGGATGCCCGGCGGCCGCCCACGTCAGGACCGGCTCGCCGGGCTGGAACCGGGCGATCACGGCCGTCGCGTACAGGTCGGGCTGGAGGTGGTGCAGGAAGGTGTGCAGCCGGGTCAGGAGGACGCCCGGGCTGCCGCCGTCCACGGCGTACGCGCGCAGCGCGGTGCGCAGCTGACTCATCATCACCGCCGCGTGCAGCCCGTGCCCGGTCACGTCGCCGACCACGGTGATCAGGCTGCCGTCGGGCTGCCGGAAGGCGTCGTACCAGTCGCCGCCGATGTTCAGCCCGTACGTCGCGGGCAGGTAGCGGGCCGCCAGCCGCAGACCCGGCGTGGTCGGCAGATCGGTCAGCAGGGCGCGCTGGAGGGTCTCGGCGATGTCCCGGCTGTGCTCGAAGCGCCGCGCGTTGTCCAAAGCGATGCTGGCCCGCCGGGTCAGCTCGATCAGCATGACGGCGTCGTCCGGATCCCAGCGCTCGCCCGGCGGGGTCAGCGTCAGCACCCCGAGCGGCGCGCGCCGCGTCGGCAGCGGGACGCACAGCAGCGGCCGGGTCGGATCCAGTGCCGACGGCGGCTGGTCCTCCACCCCGGGCAGGCCGCCGGGATGGTCGGCCGCGTACTGGGGCCGTCCGGTGCGCGCGGCGACCACGGCGGCCGCCGGGTGCGGGGCGGGCGGGCGCCGGTCGTCGTCGGAGTCGAAGAGCCAGACGTCGACCGTGCGCGCGTACTCGGGCACCAGCAGCTCGGGCAGCCGGCGCACGATCTCCTCGTGGTTGAGGGACGCGGTCAGCACCGCGCTGGCGTCGGCCAGGAAGGTCAGCCGGCGCCGGGCGTTCTCCGCCTCCTGCCGGGCCGCGCGCTCCGCCGCGAAGGCCTCACGCTGCGCCCGCCCGGCCGCGTCCAGCTCGGCGTGCAGCGCGAGCACGCCCTGGTTGGTCTGGTGCAGCTCCTCCCGGTGGAAGGCGACCAGTTCCTCCTGCTCGGCCAGCTTGTCCAGGACCAGCGAGGTGTCCTCGTCGGCGCCCAGCAGGGCCTCCGCGAGGACACCGGTGTCGTCGGCCACCCCTGCGTGGACGGCGGCGTCCGCCGGCTCGGGGCAGTCCACGGCGACCTGCCACGGCGGTTCGCCGGCGGCGGGGGAGGCGGCGACCTCGATCCGCAGCAGTCCCCCGCCCGCCTTCAGGCTGAGCCGCCAGGTGCCGCCCTTGGTCAGACACTGGCGCAGACGGCCGCTGAGCGCGGTCGCCAGCCGCGTCCGCTCCAGGGGCGCGACGCCGTACGCGGCGGCCAGGCGCGCGGTGGCGATCCGGGCGCGCGCCGCGTCGGTGACGGTGCTGATCTGCCAGGTACGCATCATGGGCGGTCCGGCGGGCTCGGGGACAGGACGGCCACGGCCGTGTCGTCACGCACCGGGCGGGCGGAACTGCTCGCGTCGCGCACGGTCACCGCGGCGGTCACCGCCGGGTCGGCCGTCCACAGACGGGGGTCGGAGGGCGGTGTCCAACGGCTGGGCAGACCGTCGCTGTGCAGCACCAGCAGCCGGTCGGCCGCCCAGGGCACCTCGGTGTCGCCGAGGGACGCCGGGCGGTGCACGCCGACGATGCCGGGCCGGGACAGCAGATGACGCCACGAGTCGCCCTCGCGCAGCCGCGCCCCCACGTTGCCGATCCCGGCGAACCGCAGCCGGCCGGCCGACACGTCGAGCTGGGCCACCGCCACCGCAGCGCCCCGCGTGCCGCGCAGCGCGTCGTGCAGGCGGCGCAGCACCTCGGCGGGCGTGTGGCGGGCCGAGCGGTGCAGTTCCTCCACCGCCGCGGTCGAGGCGCGGGCCGCTTCGGGGCCGTGGCCCAGCCCGTCGGCCAGCATCAGGGTCAGCCGGTCGTCGGCGCGCACCCACGTCCAGGCGTCGCCGGAGTACTCGGCGCCGGCGAACGGGACGTTCACACCGCCGGCCCGCGCGGCCACGGGCTCCCGGACGGTGGCCTTCGCGGCGGCGCCGAGCCGGGCCAGTGCCACCGTGCCGCGCCCCGGGGCGCTGTGCAGGTCGAAGTCGTCGGCCACCCGCCGGCAGGTTCCCAGGCCGGCCCCCAGGGAGCCGGTCGTGGAGAACCCGTCGCCGAGCGCGGTCGTCACATCGGCCATGCCGGGCCCGTGGTCCACGGCGGCGATCTGGACCACCGGTCCGATCCGCCCGCCCGGCGGGGCGACGGTGTCCACGAGGAGCTGTCCCCCGTGGGCGTGCTTGAGGAGGTTGGTGGCCAGCTCCGTCGCCACCAGGGCCGCGGAAGCCGTACGCGACTCGTCGAGGCCGGCGAGCCGGGCGGCCGCCTCCGCGGCCACGCGCGCGTCGCGTACCCGTGTCGAGTCGTGGACCGGCACCTCCCACACGCGCGGCATCAGGTCTCCTCGCGCTGCCGGGGTGGCCGGGCCGCCCACGAGGTCACCGTGACGGTCGTACCGGCCCCGGGAGTGCTGTCGATGGCGAAGTCGTGCACCAGCCGCCGTGCGCCGCCCAGGCCCATCCCCAGCCCGTCGCCGGAGGTGTAGCCGTCGCGCAGCGCCTGCTCCAGGTCGGCGATCCCCGGGCCGTGGTCCGTGAAGGTCAGCCGCAGCCCCTGGTGGCGTCCGTCGGAGACGCGAGCGGTCTCCATCTCCCCGCCCCCGCCGTAGACCAGCGTGTTGCGGGCGAGCTCGCTGGCCGCCGTGACCAGCTTCGTCTGGTCGACCAGGCCGAAACCGAGTGCGGCGGCGGCCTGCCGCACATGCTGCCGTACCCAGACCAAGTCCAGGTCGGAGCGGATCGGCAGGCGGGCCTCGACGCCCGCGGCCGTCCCGCTCACCGCGGCTCCCGGCGCGGGCCGCGTGGAACCGGAACGCTCGCCCGCCCGAGGAGCTGCAGAGCGGCCTCCGTGGACAGCGCGGTCCGCAGCCCCGGAAGCGTCAGGCCCAGCTCCACCAGGGTGATCGCGACCGCCGGCCGCATGCCCGCGACGACGGTCTGGGCGGCCAGCAGCCGGGCGTTCGCCGCGATCTCGGCGAGTACCCGCCCGAGGAACGAGTCGACGATCTCCACCCCGGAGATGTCGATGACCACGCCGGTCACCCGGCTGCGGGCGATCGCCTCCACGATGTCCTGCTGGAGCTGTTCCGCCGTGCCGTCGTGCAGGTCCCCCTGCAACGTGACGAGCAGGACGTCGCCCAGCCTGAGCACCGGCACGGGTGCCGCGCCGATGCGGGAGAGGTCGTTGTTCACCGCGGACCCGCACCACCGGGCGTCGCGTGCACGATGCCGGCGCCCAGCCCGTGCAGGGCGTACGCCAGGGCGTCGGCGAGCCCTGCCCGGGTGATCACGGTGCCCAGGTCCAGGCCGAGGTGCACGATGGTCTGCGCGATCGCCGGCCGGATGCCCGAGACGACGCACTCGGCGCCCATCAGCCGTACGGCGGCCACCGTCTTCATCAGGTGCTGCGCGACCAGCGAGTCGACCGTCGGGACCCCGGTGATGTCCAGGATCGCGTACTGGGCCTGCTGGTCGACGACCGCCTCCAGCAGCGTCTCCATGACCACCTGGCTGCGGGCGCTGTCGAGCGTCCCGATGAGCGGGACGGCGACGATGCCGTCCCACAGCTTGATGACGGGTGTCGCGACTTCGAGCAGCTGCATCTGCTGCCGGTCGATGAGGGCCTGCACCTCGGTCAGCGCGGTCTCCATGACCACCAGCCGCAGGGTGCCCATCAGGACGGTCAGCGCGGTCGTGCACTCCCTGAGGTGCTCCGCCGACGCGTCCGGGAGATCGGCGACCAGCAGGTTCTCGACGGGGACCCGCAGGGCCTCCACCTCGCTGGACACCTGCGCGGTGCTCATCCCGGAGCGGGAGCGGGCGGCCGTCATCCGTGCCAACTGCTCGCGCACCACGGTGAATCCGGCGCTGTTGGAGTCCTCCACCCGGCCGGAGTCGGCGACTTGGGCGAGGGCGTCGACGACGCTCCGGCCGGCTTCCACCGCCTCGTCGCGGGAGACGGTGAACACCGTGCGGAACAACGGTTCGTCGGCCCACCGCTGGGCGATCTGCTCCCGACGGCGGCTCAGGAAGGCCCCGACCTCGGCCGCCGGTGTTCCGTTCGGTGTGGCCGCTTCGTGCTCCGGCACTGCTTCACTCCTCGTCTGCGTCCTGCCGCCGCCTCCCCGCGGGCGGCGGGGGGCGTGGTGATCCCTGCCGGGCGACCACCCTAACCACGGGCCGATCTCGTACGACACCCCGCTCCGGCCCGGCAACCCGCTCGTGCGGCGGCCGTCGTGACACGTGTCCGAAGGGGCGACATCCGTTCGACGGCCGGGGTGGCCGATGCCCCAACGGCCTCGCCGTCTCCATGAGTTCCGCCGGTCCGTGGTCCGCCCACTCTGTTGCCCCGCACGTACAGTTGTCAAACGGCAACTGTCGGGCCGCCCGAGGGCCGCCGCCGCCCGCACACCTGCGGATTCGCGGGGTGCGGCGGACGGCGGGTCAGGCTTCCCCGTCCTGCGGCGAAGGCTCCGGACGGTCTATGCGCGCCAGGGCCTCGTCGACCTTCTCGGAGATCGGCACCGTGAGGCTGACCCCTGTGAGATCCAGCACCCGGCGCACCGCGGGCGTCGGGTTGATCACGTGCACGCTGCCGGGCAGCCCCCGGGCCTCCTGGTACACCCGCAGGATGATGTTCATCCCGGACGAGTCCATGAAGGGCACCGCCGACAGGTCCAGGAGGAAGTGCCGCCTGCCGTGGTGGAGCTGGTTCGCCAGATGGGCCTGGAACTCGGTGGCGGTGTCGAGATCCAGGTGGCCCTCGACCGTGACCAGGGCCACGTCCTCGCGGGGCAGGGTGACCTCGACGGACAACGGGTTCTGGGCGATGGACACGTGTACCTCCGAAAACTGAGGGTCCGGGCTGCGTACCCCGGCGGGCGACTGCGGTGCGAGGCGAGCACCGGCGTCGGGACGTCCGACCACGGGACTTGTGTCCTCCCCTTCGGCTGAGGTTCTCGACCTCGCATCGCGCCCCAGCGGATACCCAGGAACCGGAGTCCCATGCACCGGCCCCGGGAAGACGCCCCCGGCTCGGCCACCTGCACGGCGGACCGTGCCACGGACGGCGGGTCCCCGCCGCTTCCCGCGATCCCAGCCGCAGGACACCCCCCGGGGGATGTCCTGCAGGTTCTCCCCGCCCTCCGGGCGGACGACGTGACGTTGCCGACAGCCCTCAACCGAGCCTGATGCCCACGATGCAGGTGTCGTCGTCCGTGTCCGACCTGCTGTAGGTGAGCAGCCGGTCCAGCTGCTGGTCCAGCGTGGGCGGAACCGTGCTCACCTGGTTCAGCAACTGCGTCAGCGACTCCTCCACCGACCGGTCCCGCCGCTCGATCAGCCCGTCGGTGTACATCAGCAGCGTGTCGTCGGCCGCGAGCTGGATCTCCTCCTCCTCGTACGTCGTCTCCGGTACGGCACCCAGCAGCAGCCCCTTCAGCAGCGGCAGCGGGGCGGCATCGGAGCCGCGCACCAGAACGGGCGGCAGATGGCCCGCCCTCGCCCAGCGCAGGGTGCGCCCGACCGGGTCGTACAGCCCGCACACCGCGGTCGCCGTGACGGCGCCCGTCAGATGGTGCGCGACCATGTTCAGCCACGACAGCAACTGGCCCGGTCCGGCGCCGGTCACGGCCAGCCCGCGCAGCGCGTTGCGCAGCACCACCATGCTGGTCGCCGCCTCGATGCCGTGGCCCGCCACGTCCCCGACGCACAGCATCACCAGCCGCGACGGCAGCACGACCGCGTCGTACCAGTCACCGCCCACCAGTTGCTCCTCCTCGGCGGGCCGGTAGCGGACCGCCACCTGGAGGCCGGGAACCTCCAGGGGCGCCCGAGTGGGCGGCATGATCGCGTGCTGGAGCTGGAGCGCCAGCCGGCCGCGTTCGCTCGCGTGCTGCTCGGTCTGCGCGAGCTGGTCCCTGGTGGCGGCGAGCGCGACCTCCGTCCAGTGCTGGGCCGAGATGTCCTGGTAGGCCCCGCGGACGGCGACCAGCCGGCCGTCGGTGTCCAGGACCGGCTCGGCGACGAGCCGCATGTGCCGGGTCACCCCGTCCGGCCGCTGGAGCCGGAAGGCCGCGGAGGACGGACGTCGGTGGTGCAGCAGCGTCCGCAGGAAGCGCCCGATGCCGACCGCGTCGTCCGGGTGGGCGTGCGCCGCCAGTTCCTCCAACGGCACCGGGGCGCTCGACGGGGCCCGCCCGTACAGGGCGAACAGCTGGCCGTTCCACGTGGTCTCGCCGGTCAGCACGTTCTCCTCGAAGCCGCCGATCCGGCCGAGGCGCTGCGCGTGCTGCAACAGGCTCGCCAGCCGTGCCGTCTCGTCCTCGATGCGCCAGATGAGCAGCACACAGCTGCCGTGCCGGCTGATGCTGAGATCCGCGACCGCCGACAACGGCACCTCGTCGACCAGCGCGGTCAGGCTCATGCGGCGGGCGCGGAACGGCTCACCGGTGGCGTGAACCCGCTCGATGCGCTGGAAGAGGTCGCTGCCGCCCGCGGCCATCGGGTAGGCCTCCAGCAGCAGGGCGCCGTTGACCACCGCACGCGGCCGTCCCGCCGGATCGAGGAAACGGTCGTTGACGTGCTGGATGCGGAAGTCCACCAGCTGCCCGGCCGCGTCGACGTGCGGGACGAGGACCAGTGCCGGATCGTGCAGCCCGTCCGCCAGGTCCATCAGCTCGGCCGCGTCGGGCAGCACCCGCGGTTCCGGGCCGGCGCCCTGGCCGCTCGGGTACGACTGCAGGGTGTGCGCGCACAGCTCCGCCAGCGCCTCCACCTGCCGGACGACCTGGGGCGGCTGCGGCTCCAGCGGCCCGGGCCAGGCGATCTCCAGGACCCCGTGGACCCGCCCCCCGGTCCCGGCGGGCAGGGCGACCCGCCCGCCGTCGGGGTGCGTGTTCCGGCCGACGGTGGGCAGACCGGTCTGCGCCAGCGAGCCGATCCACTGCCCGGACCGCTCGGCGAGGCCGAGGCGGGCCACCGTGGCGACGTCCGGGGGCACGTACCGCCAGCGGCCGGCCTCCCCGGCGGCGAAGCCGGCGCTTCCGGCCAGCGTCAGGGATCCGTCGGCGCCCGCCGCCCAGATCGCCACCGCCACCGCGCCCAGCGGCCCCAGAGCGTGCTGGAGCAGGGAGTCGGCGACGGCCTGCGTGTCGTGCGCCGCCAGCGCCCCGCTCTCGGCGGCCCGCAGGCGTACGGCCGCGGAGACCTCGGCGGGCGTGTCCGTGTCCGAGACGGTCGCGATGAAGGCGTCGGTCACCTCGGCCACGCGGTCCTTGGCAGCCTGGTTGATGACTTCTACCGCGAACTCCAGCGGGGACATTCCCGCCTGCTCGGCCAGTTCGGTGAGTTGCCGGGCGGCCTCGGCCGGCCCGCAGCCCAGCCGCTCCACGAGGACGCCCTTGGCCAGTTCGACCAGGGCGCGCCCCTCGGCCTCCGCCTGAGCCGCCCGCACCTCGCGCCGCAGCCGTTCGACGGTGGCCGCGAGACGGCCCACCGGGGAGGGGGCGCCGCCCGTCGCTCCGGGGGAGTGCCGGGCGGGCGCCTGAGGCTGTGGCGGCGCGCCGGCGGCCGGGGCCACGACCGGCGCGTCGGCCCGGCCCGGCGCCCCGGACGGCTGACCGCTGACGGCCTCGGCCGGGTACGACGGGCCGGCGAGGCCCTGTGCCGCGGACGGGTGACCGGCCGGGGCCCCGACCGGTTCGCCCCGGCCGTCGGGCCCGCCTGCCGGGGCCGGCGGGACGACGGGCGCGTGTTCCTGGTGCGGGGCCGCCGTGCCGGACGGGCCGCCCTCGGGCAGCCCCGGTGCGGCGCCGTTCCCCGCGGGGACGGACGCGCCCGACGCGGGACCTGCAAGTCCGTCGTGCGTCTCGTGCGGCTGTTCGGGAATGCTCACGGTGCGTTGACTCCTCGGCCGGACACCCGGCACTCGGAAGGACGGCCGCGCTCAGGCGGTCAGCCAGCGGCGGACGCAGGACATCAGGTCGTGGGTGTCGACGGGCTTGGTGACGTAGTCGCTGGCGCCCGAGGCGAGACTCTTCTCCCGGTCGCCGGGCATCGCCTTCGCCGTCACCGCGATGATGGGCAGATCGGCGTACTGCGGCATCGTGCGGATCTCGGCCGTGGCCGTGTACCCGTCCATCTCCGGCATCATCACGTCCATCAGTACCAGAGCGATGTCCGGGTTGTTGCGCAGCGTCTCGATGCCCTCGCGCCCGTTCTCGGCGTGCAGGACACGGATGCCGTACAACTCCAGGATCCCGCTCAGCGCGAAGAGGTTGCGCGCGTCGTCGTCGACGACGAGGACCGTACGTCCCACGACGGCGTCGTCCACGGGCTGGGGCGCCACGGGCTGCGGCTCCTCCTGGCGGACCAGGGCGAGGACGTCCCCCGGCTGCTCGGCGGACAGGTGCAGCGTGATGCGCTCGCGCAGTTCGTCCAGGCTGGAGAGGAACTCCAGGGGCCGGCCCACCGCACGGGACTGCAGCGTCTCCTCCTGCGCGAGGTCCGCCCGGTGCCCGCTGTGCACGAGCACCGGCACGCCCGCCAGCGCGGAATCGCCCGCGAGCGCCGCCAGGAAGCGGGAGGCCTCCGCGTCGGGCATCCCCAGCTCCAGCACGACACAGTGGCACGGTTCGGCGGCCAGCGCCCCCGCGGCCTCCTGCGCCCCCACGGCGGTCACGATGTCGACCGGGGGCGGCGGCGTGCCGTCCTCCCGGGCGCGCGCGATGTCCGCCACCACACTCTCGGCGACCAGGGTCAGCAGACCGCGCGGCCGTTCCTCCACCACCAGCAGTCGGCGGGGCCGCTCACCGGCCGTGCCCGGCGCCGGTGGCAGACCGGGGGAGGGGGAGACGAGCGGCACCGGCTCGGCGGCCTGCCCGCGCTCCAGCGGACGCCCGCTGCCGACCAGCTCCTCGAAGTCCCCGCGGGCGACCGGCAGATAGAGCGTGAAGGTGCTGCCCCTGCCCGGCGTGCTGTCCACCGTCACGGCGCCGCCGAGCAGATGGGCGATCTCCCGGGTGATGGACAGCCCCAGTCCCGTGCCCCCGTACTTGCGGCTCGTGGTGCCGTCCGCCTGCTGGAAGGCGCCGAAGATGGTTTCCAGCTGCTGCTCCGGGATGCCGATCCCGGTGTCCTTCACCCGGAAGGCCACCACCGTGCCGCCCCGCACCACGCCCTCGGGCACCTCGTCCCCGGACACCGGCTCGATGCGCAGTTCGACACTGCCCTGCTCGGTGAACTTGACCGCGTTGGACAGCAGGTTGCGCAGCACCTGGCGCAGCCGGGAGTCGTCGGTGAGCAGGTCCGCGGGCGCCCCCGCGGCCGTGCTGATGGTGAACTCCAGGCTCTTCTGCGAGGTCATCGGCCGGAACGTCGCCTCGACGTACTCGATGAGCTGCCGCAGCGGCACCCGCTCCGGGGAGATGTCCATCTTGCCGGCCTCGACCTTGGACAGGTCCAGGATGTCGTTGATCAGCTGGAGCAGGTCCGAGCCCGCGGAGTGGATGATGCCCGCGTACTCGACCTGCTTCGGGGTGAGGTTGCGCGAGGGGTTCTGGGCGAGCAACTGGGCGAGGATCAGCAGACTGTTGAGCGGGGTGCGCAGCTCGTGGCTCATGTTCGCCAGGAACTCCGACTTGTACTTCGACGCCAGCGACAACTGCTGCGCCCGCGCCTCCAGTTCCTGCCGCGCCTGCTCGATCTGCAGGTTCTTCGCCTCGATGTCGCGGTTCTGCGCCACCAGCAGGGAGGCCTTCTCCTCCAGCTCGGCGTTGGACCGCTGCAACTCCTCCTGCTGCGCCTGCAACTCCGCCGAGCGGGCCTGCAGTTCGGCGGTCAGCCGCTGGGACTCGTCCAGCAGCTCGTCGGTCCGGGCGTTCGCCACGATGGTGTTGACGTTGACGCCGATGGTCTCCCGCAGCTGCTCCAGGAAGTCCCGGTGGGTCTGCGTGAACGCGGTCACCGACGCCAGTTCGATGACACCGAGCACCTGCCCCTCGAACAGGATCGGCAGCAGGATCAGCGCGCTGGGCTCCACCTCGCCGAGCCCGGAGGAGATGGTCACGTACCCCGGTGGCAGCTCGTCCACCGTGATCGTACGGCGGCTGCGCGCGGCCTGGCCGACCAGCGAGCGGCCGAACGGGATCCGGGTCGGGCGGGTGTCGTCGTCGGGGTAGCCGTAGGCCCCCACGAGCCGCAGCTCGGGCCCGTCAGGGCCGTCCTCGGCCAGGTGGAAGGCGCCGAACTGGGCCGACACCAGCGGCACCAGCTCGTCCATGATCAGCTCGGCCACCACGGGCAGGTCCCGGTGCCCCTGCATGAGGCCGGAGATGCGCGCCAGGTTGGTCTTGAGCCAGTCCTGTTCCTGGTTGGCCCGGGTGGTCTCGCGCAGCGACTCCACCATCGAGTTGATGTTGTCCTTGAGCTCGGCGACCTCGCCGGAGGCCTCCACGTTGATCGAGCGCGTCAGATCGCCCTCGGCGACCGCGCTGGTGACCTCGGCGATCGCCCGGACCTGCCGGGTCAGGTTGCCGGCCAGCTCGTTGACGTTCTCCGTCAGCCGCTTCCAGGTCCCCGAGACGCCCTCCACCTCCGCCTGGCCGCCGAGGCGGCCCTCGGTGCCGACCTCGCGGGCGACGCGGGTGACCTCGTCGGCGAACGCGGAGAGCTGGTCGACCATCGTGTTGATCGTCGTCTTCAGCTCGAGGATCTCGCCGCGGGCGTCGACGTCGATCTTCTTCGAAAGGTCGCCGCGTGCCACGGCCGTCGTCACCAGCGCGATGTTGCGGACCTGGCCGGTGAGGTTGTTGGCCATCGAGTTGACGTTGTCGGTGAGGTCCTTCCAGGTGCCCGCCACGTTCGGCACGTGCGCCTGGCCGCCGAGGCGGCCCTCGGTGCCGACCTCGCGGGCGACGCGGGTGACCTCGTCGGCGAAGGCCGACAGCGTGTCCACCATCGTGTTGATGACGTCCGCGAGGGCGGCGACCTCGCCCTTGGCCTCGACGGTGATCTTCTGCGAGAGGTCGCCGCGCGCCACCGCGGTGGCGACCTGGGCGATGGAGCGCACCTGACCCGTCAGGTTCGACGCCATCACGTTGACGTTGTCGGTCAGGTCCTTCCAGGTGCCCGAGACACCCCGGACCGTGGCCTGCCCGCCGAGATTGCCGGCCGTGCCGACCTCGCGGGCGACGCGGGTGACCTCGTCGGCGAAGGCGGAGAGCTGGTCGACCATCGTGTTGATGGTGTTCTTCAGCTCCAGGATCTCCCCCCGGGCGTCCACGGTGATCTTCTGCGAGAGGTCGCCCTCCGCCACCGCGGTCGCCACCTGGGCGACGTTGCGGACCTGAGCGGTGAGATTGCCCGCCATGAAGTTCACCGAGTCGGTCAGGTCCCGCCAGGTTCCCCTGACGCCCTTCACGTCGGCCTGGCCGCCGAGGCGGCCCTCGGTGCCGACCTCGCGGGCGACGCGGGTGACCTCGTCGGCGAAGGCGGAGAGCTGGTCGACCATCGTGTTGATGGTGTTCTTCAGCTCCAGGATCTCGCCCCGGGCGTCGACCGTGATCTTCTGCGAGAGGTCGCCCTTGGCGACCGCGGTGGTCACCTGGGCGACGTTGCGGACCTGAGCGGTGAGGTTTCCGGCCATGAAATTGACCGAATCGGTGAGGTCCCGCCACACCCCCGCGACCCCCGGCACCTGAGCCTGGCCGCCGAGGCGGCCCTCGGTGCCGACCTCGCGGGCGACGCGGGTGACCTCGTCGGCGAAGGCGGAGAGCTGGTCGACCATCGTGTTGACGGTCTCCTTCAGCTGGAGGATCTCGCCGCGCGCGGGCACGTCGATCTTCTGCGACAGGTCGCCCTTGGCGACGGCGGTCGCCACCTGCGCGATGTCGCGGACCTGGGTCGTCAGATTGCCCGCCATGGCGTTGACGGAGTCGGTCAGGTCCGCCCAGGTCCCGGAGACCCCCGGCACCTCGGCCTGTCCGCCGAGGGTGCCCTCCGTGCCCACCTCGCGGGCTACGCGCGTCACTTCGGAGGTGAACACGGACAACTGGTCGACCATGCCGTTGAACACGGTGGCGATGTCGCCCATGAGACCGTCGCCGTCGGCGGGCAGCCGGGTGCCGAAGTCACCGTCGCGGACGGCCGTGAGACCGGCCAGGAGCTGCCTCAGCTCCTGGTCGCCCGGGACAGTGTCGACGACCTCGGCGGCGTTGCTGGTCATGCGCATCCTCGTTCCGCTCCCCAGGAGCCCCCCCGACGGGAGCTCGGAACCACGCCGTCCCCGGTGGACGGCGCCGCATGTCGTGCGCGCATTTCCGCAGTTCACGGATGTGCGTGACGAAAGAAATCCGCCGCAGGCTAACCCACGCGCCCGCGGCGGAACAAAGTGGCCCGTCACCTTCTGCGCACAGGAATTCCACTGGGCGCGCACCGCGCATGGGCCGCCGGAAACGGGGTACCCGACAGGGTTTGCCCCAGGCCCGGGCCGGGGGTCTCAGGCGAGGTCCGAGCCGAGCAGTCCGGCGCGCAGCCGGCGCACCACGCGGCTGATGAGCCGCGAGACGTGCATCTGTGAGATCCCCAGCTCCCGGCCGATCTCGGCCTGCGTCCGCTCCTCGACGAACCGCAGGTGCAGGATCCGCCGCTCCCGGGCATCGAGTTCGGCGATCAGGGGCGCCAGGGAGTGGAAGTCCTCGACGAGTTCCAGTGCGGGCTCCTCCGTGCCGATGAAGTCGGCCAGCACGGACTCGCCGTCGGCGCCGCCCTCGGAGGTGAGGGCCGCGTCGAGCGACGCGGAGGTGTAGCAGTTCGAGGCCTTGCGCGCCTCGATGACCTCTTCCTCGGACAGCGACATCAGCTGCGACAGCTCCCGCGTGGTCGGCATCCGGCCGAGCCGCGTCTGCAGTTCCTCGGTCGCCCGCGCCAGTTCGACCCTCGCCTCCTGGAGCCGGCGCGGCACGTGGACGGCCCAGCTCGTGTCCCGGAAGAAGCGCTTGATCTCGCCGACGATGTACGGAACGGCGAACGAGGTGAACTCGACCTCCCGGGACAGCTCGAACCGGTCGATCGCCTTGATCAGGCCGATCGTCCCGACCTGGACGATGTCCTCCATCGCGTCGCCCCGTCCGCGGAAGCGGGAGGCCGCGTACCGCACGAGCGACAGGTTCATCTCGATCAGGGTGTTGCGCACGTACTGGTACTCGGGCGTGCCCTCCTCCAGGACGGCCAGCCGGTCGAAGAAGGGGCGCGAGAGCTCCCGCGCGTCCTTCGGGCTGACCCTGGTGGGCGTGTCGACGAGCGGAACCCCTCCCCACAGGTCGTCGGTGACCTCCTGCCCTGCCGTGGCCGTCGGTGCCTGTGCCGTCACGGCATCCATTCCGCTCACTCCGTTCGTCGGGGCCCGCCGGGACGTGTCGAAGATCGCCGGGCCGGTCACATGACGCACTCCGTCTGCCCCTGCTTCCCCGACTCATGCCGTAACGGATGCGCCACCGCCCGGCCGACGGCGCACGGCGGCCCGGCAACCGTGCGACCCGCCCTGAATGCGGCCGCGACGGGCGGGTATCCGCAGCTGTGGAACGGGAGAAGGGAGCAGCGTGACCATCGACGGAATCTGGTCCTACGCACCGGGCAGCGGGCATACCGAGGGGCAGGACCTGACGGGGTACGGGGTGACGGCGGCCGACGGCACGATAGGTCACGTCGAGCGCGAGGACGGCCACCACGGGATGTGGCACCTGGTCGTCGACACGGGCGTCTGGCTGTTCGGCAGGAGCGCCGTCGTACCGGTGGGTGTCGTCACGGCCGTGGATCCGCGGAGCCGCACCGTCACACTGGCCTGCACCGGGGACGAGGTCAGGCAGGCCCCCCGGTTCCGGACCGACAGCGAGACGATGGACCCCGCGTACCTGACGGTCGTCGGTGACTATTATCACCGCCTGAGCCCGCGCGGAAGCGCGCCCGCCTGACCCACCCGGCGGCCCCGCCCACGGGCGCGGGTACCCGCCTTGTCCTCAAGTGCCCACCACAGACCGGCCGCCGCGTGCCACGATCGAGAAACGGGGTGTCGATGTCCGAACCGACGCAGACCCGGCGCTGCGACCGCCGAGGACCGTGACCGAGCCGTGAGAGGGGACGAACTCGCACCCACGGGACCGGCACTCGCCCCGGTGACGACCGCCGCGTCCGCACGCGCCTACGCGCGTGCGGTGGTCGACGCACGCTGGAACGCCTCCGGGCGTCCGGCACGCGAGGAGGACGTCATCGACCTCCTGCTGGTCGTGTCGGAGATGGTCACCAACGCGATCCGGCACGGCGGCGGCCTGGCCGGGTTCGAGGTGACACCGGTGCGCGACGGACTGCGGATCGCGGTGCACGACCACAGCGACGTCGTTCCCTCCGTGGCGTACGGATCCGGCGCGCTTCCCACCGGCCACCACGGCAACGGCTACGGCTGGCCGCTGATCATCAGGCTGGCCCGGGACATCTCCGTCGCCCGACGGCCGTCGGGCGGGAAGACGGTCAGCGTCCTCGTGCCGATCCGGACCCGGACGTCGGAACCCCCGGGCACCGGCGACCGGCGCTGACGAGGCGTCACCAGGGCAGGAAGACGTGGACGTCCTTCCCGTCGTCACCCGAGACCACGCTGACCTGGCTGCACAGCGTGTGGATCAGATGCCAGCCGATGCCGCCGCCCCCGCTGTTGGGGCGGAACGGGCGCGGAGCCGGCGGCGTGGGATTGGTGTCGTGCAGCGTGACGTGCACCCCGTCGAAGGTGGGGCGCAGCTGCAGTTCGAACGGACCCGGCGCGTACTGGACCGCGTTGGAGGCCAGCTCTGTGACGATCAGCACGATGTCGTGCCAGTACTCCGGCGCCGAGGGCGGTGACGCCCGTTCGAGGACACGGAGGAACTCCTCCGCGGCCAGGCGCGCACCCGTCACGTCCTGCGGTTCGCCCGCGAAGCGGGCGGTGCGGCTCGGAATCGCCCAGGAGGCCAGTGAGTCGTTACCACGGGGCTCGGTTGCCATGTCGTCAGTGCGGCCCCTCGTTCCGGGGCCGTCGTCCTTTCTCGTGCGGCTCTCTCGCGTCGCCACTCTTCAGGGTTCCCGGGGCCGCGCAGGCTACGCGTCCGCTCCACGGCGACGGAGCAGGCCACGCCGGGCGACCCTCTGGCCACACAGCGTGTCCGCCCGCACAATGCCGAACGGGACCGCCGGCGGGCGACGCCGGCCGGGCGACGGAGGGGGACACGGATGACGCGAACGTCGGTGCTGCGCGGCCGGACCGCGGTCGTGACGGGGGCGGCCCGAGGGCTCGGGGCGGCGCTGGGCCGGGCCCTGGTCCTGCGGGGAGCACGGGTGGTCCTCCTGGGCCTGGAGGGGGACGAACTGGCCCGGGTGGCCGCCTCGTTGCCCGACGGAGCCGCCGTCCACCGGGTGGTCGACGTCACGGACGAGGCCGGCCTGGCCGACGCGGCCGCGTGGACCGAACGACGGCTCGGCACACCGTCCGTGGTGGTGGCCAACGCGGGCGTCGCGGAGGCCGGCCCCTTCGGGCGCTGCGACCCGCGGGTGTGGCGGCGCATCGTCGAGGTCAACCTCGTCGGCAGCGCCAACACCGCGCGGGCCTTCCTCCCCGGTCTGCTGGCCACCCGGGGCTACCACCTGCAGATCGCCTCGTCGGCGGCCCTCGCCCCGGCGCCCCTGCTGTCGGCGTACTGCGCCTCCAAGAGTGGTGTCGAGGCGTTCGCCCACGTGCTGCGCGGAGGTCGGCCCGCGCGGCGTCGGCGTGGGCGTCGCCTACCTCAGCTGGACGGAGACCGGCATGACCGAGGACGCCGACCGCCACCCCGCCCTGCGCCGCATCAAGGCGGGGATGCCCTGGCCCGGCTCCAAGCTCTACCCGGTCGACCCCGTCGCCGGCCGGCTGGCCGACGGGATCGAACGGCGCGCGGTCCATCTGTACGGCCAGCCCTGGCTGCGCGCGGTGCGGGTGCTGCGACCCCTGCTGCCCGGCGCCGTCGCCTGGCACAGCCGGCACAGCGGCGGCCCCGGCCGGCTCGAGGACATCGAGCCGACGGGACTGCTGGGCCGCGGCGGCGGCGCGGCCGCCGGACCCGTCCGCTGACGACGCCCCACCGCCCGGCTCACCGGAAGACGTTGTCCGTGTCGTCCCAGCTCAGGACTTCCTCCGGGGTGCTCTGCCGGGGCAGACGTGCCCGCGCCTGGTACATGGCCTCGATCTCCGCCGCGTAGTGCTGGACGATCGAGTCGCGGCGCAGCTTCATCGACGGGGTCAGCAGCCCGTTGGTCTGGTCGAACGGCTCCGGCAGCACCCGGAAGACACGGATGGACTCCGAGCGGGACACCGCGCTGTTGGCCGCGGCAACCGCGCGCCCGATCTCGTCCCGCAGGGCGTTCTCCTCACGCGCCTCCCGGCTCGGCGTGTCGCCCTGGATCGCCAGCCCGCCGCGCCAGTGCGCCAGGAAGTCCGGGTCCAGGGTGATCAGCGCTCCCACGCAGGGCCGGTTGTCGCCCACGACCACCGCCTGATGGACCAGCGGATGCATCCGCAGCCGCTGCTCCAGGGCCGTCGGCGCCACGCTCTTGCCGCTGCTGGTGATGATGACGTCCTTCTTGCGGCCGGTGATCGTGAGATAGCCGTCGGAGTCCAGGAACCCGAGGTCCCCGGTGGCCAGCCAGCCGCCGTGCAGCGCCGCCCGGGTGGCCGCGTCGTCGTTGACGTAGCCCTGGAACACCGACGGGCCGCGGACCAGGATCTCCCCGTCGTCCGCCACGCGGATCTCGGTGCCGGGCAGCGCCTGGCCCACGGTGCCCGACTTCTCCCGGCCCAGCGGCTGCATGGTGATCCCGCCGCTGGTCTCGGTCAGACCGTAGCCGTCGTGGACGTAGATGCCGATGCCCTCGTAGAAGAGGGACAGGTCGCGGTGGAGCGGTGAGCCGCCCGAGGTGGCGCGGTGGACCCGGCCGCCGAGCGCGGCGCGCAGCCTGCGGTACACCGTCCGCTCGAAGAGGGCGTGCTGGAACCGCAGGTCGAAACCGGGCCCCGAGCCCCGCCCCAGCCGCCGGCGTTCGACGGCCGCCGCGAAGTCCCGGGCCGTCTCCGCTGCCCGCTCGAACAGCGCGCCGCGGCCCGACTGCTGGGCCGTGCGCAGGAAGTTCTTGTAGATCTTCTCGAACACCGACGGCACCGCGTACAGATACGTCGGCCGGAAGGTGCGCAGGGCCTCCGTGAGCGCGGCCGCGCCCAGGTCGGGCTCGTGGCCCATGAGGATGCCGCCGCGGATGCACAGCCCCTGGATCATCAGGCCGTACACGTGCGAGAACGGCAGGAAGGCGAGGACGGACGGCTGCTGTCCGGGCGGCGCCGCCGTGTGTCTCCAGCCGGCCAGCAGCGTGTCGCAGGGGGCGGCCAGGCTGCGATGGCTCAGCGCGCAGCCCAGGGGGCGGCCCGAGGTGCCGGAGGTGTAGGCGATCGCCGCGGTGGAGTCCGGCAGCACGATGCGGCGCAGCGAGTCCACCGTGGTCAGTGGGACGTCCGCACCGAGCCGGGTGAGCTCCTCGAGCGCGCCGGCGTCGAGCTGCCAGACGTGCCGCAGCGCGGGCAGCGCCGCGCACACCGAGCCCACCGTCATGACGCTCTGCTCGTCCTCGACGACCACTCCCACACAGCCCGAGTCCCGCAGGATCCACTCGACCTGGTCCCGCGAGGACGTCGGGTAGACCGGCACCACCTCCGCGCCCACCGCCCACAGCGCGTGGCTGAGCACCGACCACTCGTAACGGGTCCGCGCCATGATCGCCACGCGGTGCCCCGGTGAGATCCCGGACGCCACCAGCCCTTTGGCCAGGTCGACCACCTCGTCGCGCAGCTCGATCGCCGTCACCTCCTCCCACCCGGCGGAGCCCGGCGAGCGACGGGCGAGCACCGGGAGCGTGGGGGTGCGGGCGGCTGTCTCGAAGACGCTGTCGGCGAGCCCTCCGGTCAGGGGCGAGGCGGCTGGGGGAGCGAGGGCGACGTCGCGCATGCGCTGCTCCTGACATGTACGGGCTGTGACTCCGCCGATGAGGACTGTTATCGACGGTGGTCGAATGTAGCCCAGGCAGGACCGCTTGGGGCCGGGAACGAACAACTAATCCGCGTTGATGATCCCGGCCGGTCCTGGGGACTCGGAGGACATGACGCACATCAACCCCGACCCCGAACCGGAACGCAGCACCGGCCTGGAACCGGGCGGCGGTGTCCCCCCGGGCGAGACCCCGCCCGCGGAGAGCAGCATGCCCGAGGCCGGACCCCAGGAGACGCACAATCCCCCCAAGGGCTGGGCCAAGGGCCCGCTCAGTCTGATCATCGTCCTCGCCGTGCTGGTCGCGGCCTTCTTCCTGGCGTACGCCCTGGTCCTCCTGCTCTGAGCGGGAGGACCCGCGCCGGCGTCAGCCCTGGGTGTGCCGGACGCACGTGGTGACGACCTCGCGGAGGCTGCCGGTGCGCTCCCACACCTCACGCTGGATCCGGGCCCCGTTGCCGTCGCGCAGCAACCGCGCGCAGGCCGCACGGGCCCGCTCCAGGTCCCCGCTGTCGGCCAGTGCGTCCTCGACGTGGTCCAGCAGCGCCCGCACCACCGTCTCGGCCGGCGCGTGCTGCATGGTCGCGGGGTGCAGCAGGTCCCCGGTCAGTCCCGAGCGGGCGGCCCGCCAGTCGGCCAGCCGCAGCAGGCTCACACTGTGGTCCACCGGTTCCTCGCCCGCCTTCCACTCCCGGGCGGCGGTCTCGACGAGCCCGCGCACCAGCGTGGCCACGAGCACGGCGGTGTCCGCGTGCAGACAGACGTCCGACACCCGGATCTCCACCGTCGGGTAGCGCGCCGACAGCCGGGCGTCGAAGTAGACCATGGCCTCGTCGAGGATCGTGCCCGTGGCCACCATGTCCGCCACCCGCTGGTGGTAGCGCTCCGCCGACCCGAACAGCTCGGTCGGGCCGGCCGACGGCCAGCGCTGCCACACCCGGCTGCGATAGCTGTTGTACCCCGTCTCCTTCCCCTGCCAGAAAGGTGAGTTGGCGCTGAGCGCCGACAGCACCGACAGCCACGGCCGGATCCGGTCGACGACCGCGACGCCCTCCTCGTCTGACTCGACCGACACATGGACGTGACAGCCGCACACCAACTGCTCCCGGGTGGCGATGCCGTACTGCTCGGCCATCCACTGGTAGCGCCGGTTCATGCCGACGGACGGGCGCACCGGCAGCGGGGAGGTGGCCAGCGCGGCCACCGTGCACCCGATCTCCCCGGCGTGCCGCGCCGCCTCCCCGCGGATGCGGACGATCTCCTCGCCGAGTTCGTCCATGCCCGACTGCGGGTGGGTGGCGAACTCCAGCATCTGGTTGTGCAGTTCCTTCTCGAAGACGTCCGGTTCCTCGGGGTCCCGCGTGGCGCGGGCGAGAACGGCGGCGGACAGGGCCTGGGGCTCCCCGGTCTCCGGGTCGACCAGGAGGAGTTCTTCCTCCACTCCGACGGTGCGCACGGCATGCAGCCTTTCTCTGGCAGGTGGTACGCACCCGACTGCCCCGTCGGGCCTGCTTCACACGGCCGGTGGCGTCCACCACATCGTGGCGAGCGGCGGCAGTGTGAGCCGGATCTCCCCGTTCTCCGCCTTGATCCCGTCGGCGTGGGTGACGTCGCTGCCGCCGTAGCGCGCGGCGTCGGTGTTGAGCGCCTCGTGCCAGACGGGGACCTCGCCGGGGACGGCCAGACGGTAGTCGTGGCGGACGACCGGGGAGAAGTTGCTGACGGCCAGCAGCGGCCTGCCGTCGGCGTCGTACCGCAGGAACGCGAAGACGTTGTCGTCGGCCGCGTCGCACAGCACCCACCGGAATCCGCCCGGGTCGGTGTCCCGCTGCCACAGCGACGGGGTCGCCCGGTAGAGGGCGTTGAGGTCGCGGACCAGGTCCTGTACGCCACGGTGGTCGGCGGCTGCGCAGTAGCCGGGGTCGAGCAGCCACCACTCGGGGCCGTGCGCCTCCGACCACTCGGCGCCCTGCGCGAACTCCTGTCCCATGAAGAGGAGTTGCTTGCCGGGGTGCGCCCACATGAACCCAAGGTACGCACGGTGGTTGGCACGCCGCTGCCACCAGTCGCCCGGCATCTTCGACACCAGAGCCTGCTTGCCGTGGACGACCTCGTCGTGGGAGATCGGCAGGACGTAGTTCTCGCTGTAGGCGTAGATCATCGAGAAGGTCATCTCGTGGTGGTGGTACTTGCGGTGCACCGGCTCCTTGCTGATGTACTCCAGCGAGTCGTGCATCCAGCCCATGTTCCACTTCAGGCCGAATCCCAGACCGCCGCTGTCGGTGGGCCGGGTCACCCCGCCCCAGGCCGTCGACTCCTCCGCGATGGTCACGACGCCCGGATTCCTCCGGTACACCGTCGCGTTCATCTCCTGCAGGAACGCCATCGCGTCCAGGTCCTCCCGGCCGCCGTACGCGTTCGGCGTCCACTGCCCCGAGTCCCGCGAGTAGTCGAGGTACAGCATGGAGGCGACGGCGTCGACGCGCAGACCGTCGATGTGGAACTCCTCGCACCAGTACGTCGCGTTGGCCACCAGGAAGTTGCGCACCTCGGTGCGCCCGAAGTCGAACTCGAACGTCCCCCAGTCGGGGTGCTCGGCCCGCTGGGAGTTCCCGGGCTCGTACAGCGGATCCCCGTCGAAGCGCGCCAACGCCCAGTCGTCCTTGGGGAAGTGCGCCGGCACCCAGTCCATGATCACGCCGATCCCGGCCCGGTGGAGGCGGTCCACCAGGTACTTGAAGTCGTCCGGGGTGCCGAGCCGCGAGGTCGGAGCGTAGAAACCGGTGATCTGGTAACCCCAGGACCCCGCGAAGGGATGCTGGGCGACCGGCATGAACTCGACGTGGGTGAAGCCGAGGTCCTTGACGTACGCGGGCAACTCCTCGGCCAGCTCGCGGTACGTCAGCCCCGGTCGCCAGGACGGCAGGTGCACCTCGTACACCGAGAACGGCGCCACGTGCACGGGCACGTCACCCCGGTGCGCCATCCACTCCTCGTCGCCCCACTCGTGGTGCGAGGCGTGCACGATCGACGCGGTGTCCGGCGGGACCTCCGCGCACCGCGCCATCGGGTCCGCCTTGAGGAAGCGGTGGCCGTAGCGGGAGTGGATCTCGAACTTGTACCGGGTGCCCTCGCCGACCCCGGGCAGGAACAGCTCCCACACCCCCGACGCGCCCAGGGAACGCATGGGGAAGGCGGTCCCGTCCCAGAAGGTGAAGTCCGCGGCGAGCCGCACCCCCTGGGCGTTCGGCGCCCACACCGTGAAGCGGGTGCCGGCCACCCCCTCGTGGGTCATCGGCTCGGCGCCGAGCGCCTTCCACAACTGCTCGTGCCGGCCCTCACGGATGAGGTGCAGATCGAGTTCGCCCAGGGAGGGCAGGAAACGGTACGGGTCGTGCACCTCCCGCTCGTCCGAGCCGTCTTCCTCGTACGCCACGAGCAGCGTGTACGCGGGGATCGCCTCGAGCGGCAGGACGGCCGAGAACAGACCGTCGCCCTCCGAGACGAGCGGGACGCGCTCACCGTCCACCACGACGGCCACCGAGCGGGCGAACGGGCGCAGCGCCCGGAAGGCGATGCCGCCCGGCACCGGGTGCGCGCCCAGCAGGGCGTGCGGGTCGTGGTGGGCGCCCGCCAGCAGGCGCCCGCGGTCGGTCGGGTCGAGCGCGGGCGCCGCGGGCGGGCGGGGGCCGGCCGACTCGGGCAGAGAGATGTCGCGCAGAGCCATGGGTCAGCCTCCTCGGACGGCGAGTCGCTCGATCGCCGCCATGGGTACGGGTAGCCAGTCGGGGCGGTGCCGGGCCTCGTACAGCACCTCGTACACCGCCCGGTCGGTCTCGTAGGCACGCAGCAGGGCGTGCTTCTTGCGGGGGTCCCAGCCCGCCCGGGCCGCGTAGCCGGCGCAGAAGGCCTCCCGGCAGCGGCGCGCCCACTCCGGACGCCAGGGCCGGCGCTGGCGGGCGGCGTAGTCGAAGGAGCGCAGCATGCCGGCGATGTCCCGCACCGGGGAGTGCGCGCTGCGCCGCTCGGCCAGCGGGCGGGACGGCTCGCCCTCGAAGTCGATGACGAACCACTCGCGCCCGGCGCGCAGCACCTGCCCGAGGTGCAGATCGCCGTGGATGCGCTGGGCCGGCGGACCCGGGTCGCAGACGGCGAGCGCGCCGAAGGCGGTGGTCAGGCCGGGGACGTACGGGCGGAGGGCCGCCACGTGGTGCGCGGCCGTCTCCAGCCGCTCGGTCATCGCCGCCGCCGTCCGCGCGTTGTCACCCTGCGGAGCGGCCGGGAAGGCCGCGGCCAGGGCGAGGTGCACCTCCGCGGTGGCCCCGCCCAGGGCCTCGGCCTCCACCGCGAAGTCGTCACCGTGGGCGAGGGCGTTCAAGGCCAGGGTCCAGCCGTCCGAGGCGTCGGGCAGGAACGGCTGCAGCACGCCCAGCGTCGCGTCCTGGGGATCCGTCGTCCTGAACCACGCCACCGGGGCCGGCACCCGGCCGCACCCCTGCCCCGCCAGCGCGACCGGCACCTCCAGATCGGGGTTCACCCCGGGCTGGATGCGCCGGAACACCTTCAGGATGAACGCGTCGCCGTACACCACGGACGTGTTCGACTGCTCCGCCTCCAGCAGGCGGGGCGCCAGCCCGGCCGGCAGCGGCACCGACGGGTCGGACTCGAAGGTCAGCGGACCCAGCGGGCCCGGGTGCCGCATGCGCTCCAGCAGCAGATGCGCGGACCGGGGGTCCTGCAACGCGTCGTGCACCGCGAGACCGGCCAGCGCCCCCTCCTCCACCCTGCCGATCAGGGCCCGGCCCATGCGCGGCGACACATGCCGCTGGATGCCCAGGAGCAGCTGGTAGCAGTCCCCGGGCGGGGGAGTGCCGCCCGGTGAGGGCACGCCCGACTGGCCGGTCTGCACCAGCAGGTGCAGACAGCCCGGATACAGCTCCGTCATCGACAGCAGACGCAGGTCGTTGAGGGGCCGGTCCTTGCCCGCGAACCAGCGCTGCCGGGGCAGCCACTCGCGCAGCAGCGCCCCGAGCGTCCCGCCGGAGCGGACGCCGACGGCACTGCCGGGGTTCAGAGATGCGGTCTTCGGCATGGTGACGCGTCCTTTCCTCGGCGCACGCTCACAGGCGCCGGCCGACGCGGGATGCGGCTCGGGCGAGCCGGAACCAGTAGAAACCGTGGCCTGCGAGGGTCAGCAGGTACGGCAGCTCGCCGATCGCGGGGAAGCGGACCCCGCCGAACAGCTCCACGGGGTGGCGGCCGTCGAAGCGGCGCAGGTCGAGCTCGGTGGGCTGGGCGAAGCGCGAGAAGTTGTGGACGCACAGGACCAGGTCGTCCTCGTATTCGCGGAGGAAGGCGA